>JAILKH010000050.1 GCA_024693925.1 Lachnospiraceae bacterium
TATCCGTCTGTTTAAATTTTGATATAAATTCTTCTCTTTCCTCCTCACTGAAATCAGGTTTCTGAACAATAACGTCTGTACCATAGAAAAGAGAATCATCACACCCGCATTTATATACATCATTGAGCATTTTATAAGATGGAAAAAAAGCCATGTAATTACCCTTCTTTTCCTGAATCATTTTATCTATATACAATGCAATCTTTCTGTACATTGCCGGTGTCCTCAACTTATATCTGCTGCTCACGTCAATCCCTGTAATTATCTGCCTGTTCTTTTTCGGAAAAGGTGAGGGGATATATATAGCACCATCTGCCTCATCATCATGTAACAGTTCCTTGTAGTAGTTAATCGGCAGCATTGTAGCGGAAAAGAATATTGTTGAATTACCCTTTTCAATACAATCCGAAAGGTTTCTTGCCGGATGAATACAATATAATTTCAGCATAAATGTAGACGAATCAGTCTGCTCACCATATATCTCATAGCTCTCATCCATCAGCTCATATATGTTGAGAAACTGATTAATCTGAAAATAAAAATCAAGTATCTCATCCTTGTGCGGCTTAAGCGCTCCGATTTCCTTACTCTCTTCCATAAATGATTCTAAATGAGCATGAAGCCTTAGAAGCTTCAAGTACAGAGAATCAATATCCGAAACGATAACGTATCCCTTATCGTTGTCGCACTTTTTCTTTATCTCCAAAAGCTCCCTGTTACATCCCGCAAGCAACTTACTTATCTTGGAATTGTACGGCATCAACAGTTTTCTGATCTTAAGAAAATCCTCTTTGTATATACTTGCACTGTACATAGACGATGCCCTGTCAACAAGATTATGTGCCTCATCTGTAAGGAATATATACTCGCCCTTGGAGCCTTCGCCAAAATATCTTCTAAGTTTTACCCTCGGATCAAATACATAATTGTAGTCACATATTATGCCATCCACATAAAGACTTACATCCAATGACAGCTCAAAAGGACAGACCTTATGTTTGTCTGCATATCGAAGCAGAACATCACGCGTTATATTAACTTCATTTAAAAGACAATCATACATCGCCTCATTTATCCTGTCATAATGCCCCTTTGCGTACGGACAATAATCCGGGTCACAGTTTGTCTCGTCCATAGGACAGATTTTTTCTTTTGCAGTGATCAATACACTCCTAAAGTGAAGACCATTATCTCGCAGTATCTCCAAACCGTTAAGAGCAACACTTCTTGCAACGGTCTTCGCTGTCAGATAAAATATCTTCTCTCCATAACCGTCACCCATTGCCCTGACAGAAGGAAACAACGCTGCCATCGTCTTTCCTATTCCAGTAGGGGCCTGCACAAAAAGATTCTTTTTATCCTTGATTGAAAGATATACCATTGCAGTCATATCCTTCTGACCCGGACGATACGAATACGGAAACTCCAGTGTCTCTATGGATTCATTCCTCTTCTTGCGATTATCCACTTCAAACTGAACCCATTTGCAATATTCTTCCACCATATTGTCAAACCAGTCCTTAAGTTCTTCATATGAGTATGTTTCCGTAAACCTTTTTATCTCTTCCGTATCAAGATTACAATATGTCATTTGCACGGATATTTCAGATAAACCTTTTTGTCCTGCATATATATATGCATAACACATAGCCTGTGCCTTATGAACATAAACCGGTTCCGTAATACTATCAAGCTTTTTGTAGACACCTTTAATCTCGTCAATCGTAACAATATTATCCTCGGTCAAAATCCCGTCTGCCCGTCCCTCAATTGTAAGGGTAAAATCCGTTCTATCAATTATAATTTTCAACGGAACCTCAGCCTGATAATTAATTCCCATTTTTCCCTGAATTTTTCTGTGTATACGGCTGCCAGCCTGCATAGCATCCTTGGAAAACGAGCCTTCCCCTCCGGTTATATCACCTTTTCTAAACAGAAATTCAACTATCCCTCGAACCGAAATATTAATCTCATACATATCTATCCCTGCAAAAATTAAATATAGTTAATTTATTTTAAATATACGACTGCCTTGCCAACTTTCTCAGAAACCTCTTTACCTTCAAGCAACTCAAGCAGCTT
>JAILKH010000144.1 GCA_024693925.1 Lachnospiraceae bacterium
CCATCATTTTCACATATTTCAATAATTTATATCACGTATATTTCAAATTCATATTAAAACTGTCATTTTGTATATATAGTTGCCTGATCAATTCATTTTTTAAGGGTTGTTGTTCCTAATTTATTGATAAAAATCACTAAATTTGTTACAATCATACGCGTTGTAATATTGTCTTAAATTTATTGCATTTATCAATGATTCAATAGCATTAAGCTTGGAAAGGGCAAAAATGGCAAATTCATTTTACAGATGCTTTATAGTTAATGACAGATATAAGTTGTTGGTAAGCGGACTTGGGATCACCATAAAAGTATCCCTTCTTGCGGTAGTATTGGGAATTCTTATAGGCTTCCTGATAGCTCTTTGCAATCTTTCACGCAAAAAACCACTTAATGTTATCGGAAAGGTTTATACGGATATCATAAGAGGAACCCCTTCGGTAACTCAGCTTATGATAATTTATTTTGTTATTTTTGCCACTATCAACTGGCCTAAGTGGGTTATTGCCGCAATTGCTTTCGGAATAAACTCCGGAGCCTATGTTTCGGAAATAATCCGGGCAGGGATATTATCCATTGACAAAGGCCAGACCGAAGCCGGGCGGTCCCTGGGACTTAATGCCAAACAGACAATGATATACATAATCATTCCTCAGGCCCTTAAAAATATTTTCCCCGCATTGGGCAACGAGTTTATTACCCTGATAAAAGAAACCGCAATAGTCGGTTATGTGGGACTTATGGATATACAAAAGGCCGGTGATTTTATTAAAAGCTCCACTTATGAAGCTTTTATGCCTCTGATCGGTACCGCCGTAATTTATTTCATATTGATCAAGCTTCTTACAACTGCTCTTGGCAAATTTGAAAACCATCTGAGAAAATCGGAGGTCAGATAGCTATGAATGAAATTAACAGCAAAAATACAATAATAAAAATAAATGATCTTAAGAAGGCCTTCGGTGATATTACCGTTCTTAACGGCATATCGGAAGAAATATATGAAGGCGAGGTTGTTGTTGTGATCGGTCCCTCCGGTTCAGGCAAAAGCACTTTTTTAAGATGTCTCAATCTGCTTGAAAATCCGGATTCCGGAGAGATAATAATAGACGGAGAGCAGATAAACACACCCGGAGTTGATGTTGACAGACTCCGTCAGAAAATGGGAATGGTATTTCAGCATTTTAACCTGTTTCCCCACCTGACGGTTCTTGAGAATATAACCCTTGCTCCCGTAAAGCTCAATTTAATGTCTCCCAAAGACGCCGAAAATAAAGCATTTGAACTTCTTAAAACAGTAGATCTCTATGAAAAAGCAAACGTATATCCATCATCCCTGTCCGGCGGACAGAAACAGCGTATTGCAATAGCCCGGGCACTTGCGATGGAGCCTGAGATAATGTTGTTTGACGAACCCACATCAGCTCTTGACCCGGAAATGGTAGGTGAAGTTCTTGATGTTATGAAGCAGCTTGCCTCCAGCGGAATGACCATGGTGGTTGTTACCCATGAAATGGGCTTTGCAAAAGAAGTAGGTACACGACTTTTATTTATAGACGAAGGCAAAATACTGGAAAACGGTGACCCAAAGGACATTCTCTCTAACCCCAAACAGGAAAGAACCAAAATTTTCTTAAGCAAGGTTCTTAAATAACATATACAAGGAGGATCATTATGAAAAAATCATTATTATCACTATTTATCATCTCAATGTCTTTATTTATACTCACAGGCTGCGGATCTAAGGGTTCAGATTCCAACACCGTTAAGATCGGAACCAATGCCGAATTTCCGCCCTTTGAATATGTCGCTTCCAGCGGAGTGATCGGTGAGTTTGATGGTATTGACATGCAGATAGCCAAAAGTATAGGTGAAAAAACCGGCAAGGAGATCAAAATTGAAAACATGGAATTCGATTCCCTTCTCATCGCTCTTCAGAACGGTCAGATCGATGCCTGCATTTCAGGTATGACGATCACCAAGGAACGGGCTGAATCCGTTGATTTTTCCATCCCTTATTATGAAGCCACACAGGTTATGATCGTAGATCAGGATTCCGATATAAAAAAGGCTTCGGATATGGACGGAAAAAGGATAGTGGTTATTCAGGGTTTTACCGGAGAGTTATGTGTTCAGGATCTGGGCTACGAATATGAGGCCTTCAAAAAGGGTACCGAAGCCATTATGGAACTTAACAATAAAAAATGCGACGTTATCGTTCTTGATTCCGCAACCGCACAAAAATATATTAAGGATAATCCAAATCTTAAAATAATTGAAGATACCGAAGCTTTTCCCGTTGAGGAATACGGCATAGCAGTTAAGAAAGGGAATAAACAGCTGCTCGATGAGATCAACAAAGCTGTAGAAGAACTGATCAGTGACGGTTCAATAAACGAATGGAGTGCCGTCTATTCCGAGGGAGAATAAGAATAATCTTTTAAAGAAATGATAAACGGAGACAGCCTGCCTGTTAATTGCAGTCTGTCTCCGTTATTTATTTTTATAAATTATTTATATGAATTCTTTAAAATATTCACACTCATCATCATTACACTTAATGCCCTCTTTTAGACGCATATTGCAGTGAAATACATGTCCCAAAGGATCCTTATCCGTTCCGTAGAATCTGTAAACAAAAGGAACCGAAGCATCCATTAAGGCTTCAACCATTAAGGTTGCCTGACACTTCAGAAAATCTCCGGCGCAGGTCATAAGAAAGACCGGCGGATAATCCCCCGTTATCAGGGCAGTTGCATTAACCAGCTTTAACTCATCCCTGCTTCCTCCGTCATTAAGAAAATCCATCAGTATTATGGGAGTATTCGGATCCAGTTCGGAAAAACGTTCCATATCGTATTTTCCGCAGTTTAAAGCAATAGCTTTAAGTTTAAGTCCGGAACAAGACAATTCAGCGGCAGGATATGCTCTTTTCAGTTCCGCGGCATATTTATCATTCGTAATAAAGGATGTATATAAGGATAATAAATGGCCTCCCGCCGAATCTCCTACCGCAAATATATTTGTAATATCCAGACAATACTTATCTGCATTTTCGGCTATCCAGTCAAACACCGAACAAATATCCTCTATCTGTGCCGGAAACCTGTTCTCCGGGGCAAGTCTGTAAGATGGATTTACAACCGCAAATCCCCTTTCTGCCAGACTCATACCATAGAACTGATAAACCTCTTTATCTCCGTAAACCCAGGCTCCGCCATGTATTATAACGATCACCGGAAGCAATTTCACAGAGGTTTTAACCGGTTTATATACATCTAATAAATTAAATTTTTCATCGGTCCCGTAACTTATATTATCAAACCTTACAATATCCTTTGGTGTTTCAAGACCCTTATCTCTTTCCTTATCGCCGCATGCAAATTCCACCCTTACTCTGTCACTGTATTCAGACATAAGCTTCCTCCTTTATATTATCCTGTAATATATTATTTTTTATCCGGTATTTCTCCCTCTATGTCAACTTTTATACGAACCTTTTCTTCCCTGTTTCCGGCATAAAAGTCATCCATAATATTTTTTATGACGGAATCAATAAATCCTTCCAGCGCTCTTGCTGACATAAGATGGCAATTACTGCCGTATGCCACGCTTCCCTCCGCTTTATCGGAAGTGACCACAGTCACATCATACTTCCTTCCGTTCTCAGCGGCAAATCTCTCTATATAGCTGTCAGCAGTTTCATCCTCCGCGGTAAATACCACCTTTATATTCATTATACTGTTAAGATCGGTAGTTCTTCCCTTAACCTTATATGCATCAAATACCAATATGATCTTTGCATCAATGGCCCCCTGCAGATTACTCATAATATCGATAAAACGGTCTCTTGCCGCATCGAGATTTACGGCAGCCAGACTTTTAAGCTCACTGAATGCAAAAATCACATTATATCCGTCTACTATCATATATTTCTTTTTTCTCTCTATGGGATTATATTTATAATCACTGTAAGGATCATTTATCTTCCCTCCCGTCGAAACAACTTTTCCTTTTTTGGCGCCTACCCCTTTCCTCTTTTCCATTTCCGTTTTTATCGATGAATCACTGTTTGAATAAAAGGTCCTGTTTAATATGGCATCAATTTCATCCGTTCCTATGGATTGTACAGTCTGTGACTTTAAATCCCCTTTTTCAATTGTATTATATTTTACGGATCCGGAAGCTTCCTCCGCCTCATAATTTAAATCCGCATATTTTCCATCCAAACTTATATATTTGGGACTCTCTACGTGCATATACTCCCTTACTTTATCCCAGGGAACTATAAAACCGGCTCCATGAGCACAAAAAACCGAATCCGGAGTATTTTTTACATCCGCTTCAGGCAAATAACCGATACTTTCCACCACTTCATCGGGATTATGGCATTCGTCATATCCCGCCAGACTTAAGCTTATACTTCCAAGCCCCTTCGAATAAGCTGTAAGCTCCGCCGAATAATTCCGAATACACACAACGGGCGCTCTGCCTGTAAGAACCGCCATATCTCCTTCCGGCTCCGGAGCCGAAGGTTTTCCGTTCATTCTCTCAAGATCCGTCATTGCACGCCCCACGAACTCGGCCGGTAACTCTATCCGATAATAATAATAGGGTTCCAGCAAAATACTTGCCGTACTCATAAGTCCCTGCCTTAAGGCTCTGTAGGTAGCCTGCCTGAAATCTCCGCCTTCCGTATGCTTTACGGAAGCCTTACCGGTCAAAAGAGTGATCTTCATATCCGCTATCGGCGAACCTGTCAATACTCCTTTATGAATCCGTTCCTTAAGATGGGTTAATATCAGTCTTTGCCAGTTTCTGTTTAATATATCCTCACTGCATACCGTATCATAACTGATACCACTACCTCTTTGCAGAGGCGTTAAAAGTAAATGAACCTCCGCATAATGACGTAAGGGTTCAAAATGACCCACTCCTTCTACCGCAGAACCGATGGTTTCTTTATACAAAACCCCGCCGGTATCAAAAAAAACATCACACCCAAACCTGTCTTTAAGAGTTCTTGTAAGTACCTGCAGCTGCACTTCCCCCATTACACGCACTTCTGTTTCCTTCGTATTTTCATTATATTCAACCACAAGCTGGGGATCCTCATCCTCCAGCAGTCGCAAATATGACAGCAATACAGCTGCGTCAGTTCCGTCAGTTGCTTTTACCCTATAACATAAGACAGGTTCGATCACAGGTGTGTTTTCTCTGTTTAGGGCACCCAGGCCCATTCCAATCCTTGTGTTATTTAATCCTGTAGCAACTACGATCTCTCCTGCCCGGGCCTCAGCTAAGGTTTCAAATTTTTCTCCCGAATACAGCCTAAGCTGATTAATCTTCTCCTCACCTATTAGAGCCTTGGGTTTTAAGCTGCCCCCGGTCACTTTCAGATGAGTAAGCCGGTTACCATTGCTATCTCTTGTTATTTTAAATACTCTTGCTCCGAAGGCCTCCGGATATATATCTTCCAAAGTCAGATATTTAAGCCCGTTTATCAACTCATTTATACCCTCTCCCCGTAAGGCCGATCCAAAAAACACAGGGAAAAACCTGCGTTCTTTTATCAAGCATGTAATACGTGTGTTATTTAATATCTCCGGATCCTGCTTTTCTATATATTCCTCCATGAGTGTTTCATCACTCATAACGATGTCTTCAGCTTCCTCCCGGGTAAAACATAAGTTCCCGGAATTTTCTTCTTTAAACTGCCCTGACATATCAAAGCAGTTCTCATTTAATTTCTTTTTTATTACCTCCATTATGTTATTTTTTAAAGCCCCGGGCTGATCCATTTTATTTACAAAAATAAATACAGGGATCCCATAGCTGTTTAAAAGTGACCACAGTGTCAGGGTGTGCCCTTTAACGCCGTCCGAAGCACTAACTACAATAATACAATAATCCAATACCTGAAGAACACATTCAGCCTCCGCCGAAAAATCAACATGACCGGGAGTATCTACAAGGGTTATATGAAGATCCCCAAGCATAAGCTGCGCCTGTTTAGAATAAATTGTAATTCCACGCTCTCTTTCCTGCTCATCCGTATCCAAAAACGTATTACGTTCATCCACACGGCCAAGTTTTCGTAAGATTCCGGATTTATATAACATTGCTTCCGTCAATGTGGTTTTTCCGGCATCCACGTGAGCTACTATTCCAAGATTAATATGTTTCATAACTTCCACAACCTTTACAAGATCATTTTACTATTTTTTCCACGGAGCTTCTTTCGATCAGATCGCAGGGGATCTTAATGATCCCGTCGGTATATTTTTCTTTATTTGAAGCCGCTTCTATTTTACTTACCAGTTTCTGTGCCGCTTTATTTCCGATCTCATCAAGAGGCAGCCTCATTGTCGTAAGCCCCGGGACAAAAAATTCCGCAAGATACTTATTATCAAAGCTGATAACCGACAGATCCTTACCCGGTCGTTTTCCGATTTCTTCCATATATTCATATACTCCGCCTGTCATATGATCGGACATGCTGAATAAAGCCGTATAATCTCCGTCCATCAGGTACTTACAGGCTTCATAACCCGAAGCTTTACTCCAATTCCCATATATGATATCCGATTCTTTTATATTGATACCGGCTTCTTTTGCCGCTCTCTTTGCTCCTCTTAGCCTTAATATCGTATGCATATTATCTCTCACACCCGCAAGTATGCCTATGTTCTTATGACCTTTTTCCACCAGATAACGGACTGCCCTGCAGGCAGCATCCTCATCATCAAGAATTATAGATGATACTTCCGGATTATTATCTTTAGCATAGGCCATTACCGTGGGAATTATGAACCCTTCCGTAAAACCGGACATTTCACGGTAGTGGGCAGCCACGTAAATGACCCCTTCGGTCAACATATTTTCAAACCTCTTTGCCGTTGACTTGAACAGTCTACGCATATCCTCATCATGATTTTTCCAATCATCCGGCCATCTACTATACATTCTCAGGTTCTGAAGCATTACAGTATAACCCTTTTCCTCCAGATATCTCATTAATCCCTCAACGATTTCCGCCGTCGTAAATTGCGCAATATCTTCAACTACAACACCTATGATCCCGGTCTTCTTACTCCTAAGACCTTTAGCGGTAAAATTCTGATTATATCCGTATTTTTCAACTACCTTTAGGACTCTGTCAACAGTAGCCGTACCGGCTTTATTTTTTCCGTTCAAAACATTTGATACAGTAGCTATAGAAACTCCGCATTCTTTTGCAATATCCTTGATCGTAACCATAATCTCTCCATTCGGATCATTTAATCTTTAATTGAACCACTGAAGCGCCGGGAAGAGACAGTACAATATCATTCCCTTGGAATTTGTATCCGGAATATCCGGAGCTGATCACTTTTTCAGGCTCCGAAAAGGTATTGATATCCTGAGGAGCGTCAGCTCTTAATATATTACATTCAACAACGTCATATTTTTTATTCTTAATAGTTTGTATTATTATTTCTTCCGTCTCATTCATGGAAAGATTATTTAATGTTATCATTATAACACCATCCTTTATGGATACAGATTCGGAAATCTTCGGCAGACAGTGCTGATCATCAACAGATATCGATCCCTCATTTATGAGTCTGCTGTCCAGCAGCTCGGCCCCTTGATGATCACGAAACATCTTAAACACATACCAGGTAGGGGTTTTTATCATCTTATTGCCTTCCGTTAATATAACCGCCTGCAATACATTAACCATCTGGGCAATACAGGCAAGTTTAACCCTGTCACAATGCTTGTTAAATATGTTAAGCGATATTCCCGCGACCAAGGCATCCCGCATAGTATTTTGCTGATACAGAAATCCCGGATTGGTACCCGGCTCTACCAAAAACCAGGTTCCCCACTCATCAATAGACATACCTATCTTCTTATTGGGATCAAATTTATCCATGATCGCACCATGCTTTATTATCAATTCCTCAATATGATAAGCCGCCCACAAGGTCTTATTCCAAAGCTCTTCATCAAATTCTGTGGCACTGACTTTGGGAAGCCATCCATTCGGTAATGTATAATAATGGAGAGACAACAGATCCATAAAACCATGACTTTGAGGATCGGTATGCTTAAAACACCCCTCCATAACTTCCTCCGTCCAGTAATAGTCTTCGGAATTTGCTCCGCAACAGATTTTTTTAATGGGATTTTCACCGTCATATTGACGGATAAAAGTCTGATATCTTCTGTATTCATTTGCATAATATTCCGGAGTCATATTTCCGCCGCAACCCCAGTTTTCATTACCCACTCCGAAGTAATCTACCTTATACGGTTTTTCCCGTCCGTTTTCTTTACGAAGCTCCGACATGGGAGAACCTCCGGGATTCGTCATATATTCGATCCATTCGGACATTTCTCTTACGGTTCCGCTGCCCAAATTACCGTTTATATATGTTTTACATCCCAACTGATCACACAATTCCATAAATTCATGAGTTCCGAAACTATTATCCTCCGTAACTCCGCCCCAATTGGTATTAACCATCTTTTTTCTTTCCGATTTCTTACCGATACCGTCTTTCCAATGATATTCATCTGCAAAACATCCCCCCGGCCAGCGCAGCAAAGGAACACCGATCTCCTTAAGAGCTTCAACCACATCCGTACGCATTCCTTTTCTGTTGGGAATATCCGATTCTTCTCCGACATATATTCCCTCATAAATACATCTGCCCAGATGTTCACTGAAATGTCCGTATATTTCAGGTTCAATAGTTCCCATTTCCTTTGTTTCATCAATAATAAGTACAGCCATATTCAAATCCTCCATAATTTAAATTATTATTATCACGATCCACGCTCTTAAAGTCCGTTATAGCTACCATTTCTCCAACGGACAATGAGAAGATTTCTTCATGCTCCTTATAACACAATAACAGCCGCAGCAAAGGCAGGTTCCCTGATTGTTTTTTATGCAATCTTCGCATACCTTGAGGCGGCTGTCCATAAGTTCCTTATCCGCTCTTTCGTTTTTCTCCAGTAATGCATATAATCTATCCGCATATAATCCTATATCTTCCGGAATATCCGCATAGATCTCACACATCTTACAGAATCTTAGTGATCCGGAAACCGATCCATCATCTTTTTTATTCACGTTTGCTCTTCTTTCGTATTTTAATTATCGTTACAGTTCGAAACCGGTTATATAATTCCGGGAATTTTCATATTTAAAATCATATGACCAATTCAAAATCAAGCAAATTAAGATTGCTATCTCCTCTATATATGAAATATAAAGCATATATACCGTCTTTAAGATTTACCTTGATCTCATTTCTCCTGTAAACATTACAGGAAGCAACAGGTATACCGCCCAAATGCCTCCGGCATTCCGGTCTGTCTTTCTCGGATGCGTATATTTCAATACTTCCGTTACCATATCCCTTGGTCCTGATCGCAATACCTTTTATATTCCTGATGTCAAAGTATTTAAATCCCAATACCGCACTGTCTCTGATATTTGAAATATATGAATTAATTTCTGTATCCTCTTCACCATTTTCATCTGCATTCTCGGATTTATGGATTCTTAAATATTCTTCCGGCGAAATATCACTGTGATCCTGTATGATTTTGGGGAAATCATCTTCTATCCAGCCAATCCAGGGGATTAACATATATCTGTCAGACGAAACATCAAAAACATTTATTGAAGCTTTGTTTATGTCCTTTTCAAGGTACATATTACAAGCAATATATGCCGGATATATTCCGGATCCCTTAAGAGGACCTGCTCCGCCGGAAGTTAATTCCGCCTGCATTATTTTACCGTCTTCCTGCAGTTTTAATTTTTCAAAACATCCCTGACGACTGTAATTATGCCCATTGGTGTGTCTATGATAGAATATATACCAATCCTCCCCGATCCTTACTATACTTCCATGATTATTTGCATAGGGCACAGTCGGAAAATCCTTCGGTTTATATGTTCCGATACCAATGTCACAATTACTGATGATAACCCCGGAATATTCAAAAGGACCTTCCGGACTCTTCCCCATGGCATAACATAATTCATGATTCACAACCGAAGAATATATAAAATAATACCACTCACCGTTCTTTCGAATTGACGGAGCTTCAAAAAAAGCATGTCCTTCATAACCGGTTTTGTAACTGTAATATTCACTGGGAACTATAAACTCAGGCTCCTTTATTATTGTAAGCATATCTTCACCAAGAACAGTGACCATGGCACCATGCTTTTCCTTAACAAACGCGGGGCAGAATCCTGTATACAGATAAGTTTTCCCATCCTCCGTAAGTACACCCGGATCAAACTGCTGTTCATCTCCCGCTTTCTCTCCGAGTGCCGTTCCGTCTTTATAATGCACATATCCGTAAAACTCATATTTTCCGGCCGGTTCGTCGCAAACCGCAACGGAAATCCTGCTTACATTACTTAAGGCATAATACAGATAATACCTTCCGTCCGGACCAACCGTAACATCCGGCGCATAAAGATTACCCTCAAGATCACCGTTTAAAGGATCCTGATCTTTCCTGTATATAACCCCCTCATAGGTCCAATTACCAAGATCCTGTACAGATGCCGACCAGCAAACATAATCAAGTTCACAATACACATCTCCCCCATATTTATCATGAGAGCCGTATACATATACCCTATTGTTAAAAATATAGGGTTCACCATCCGGAATATATTCATAAGACGGTAAATATGGATTTAATGCCTGCAAAAGATTCAAATTCATTTTTCCTCCAAAAAATGGCATTATTTAGTAAAACGTTTTACTAAATAATACCATTTTCATAATTATTGTCAATACTGCGCCCTTGAATCTACTCCTTGCAGATCCCGCACGGCTTCCTGAATAGAACGATACATACCATAACCGCGAATTGATTTTCTGACTTGTATAAGAGTATTTTCATCCGGTTTTCTTCCCGAATCAATATCTTTTAGAAGCATATCTATCTGCGTTCTCATAGAGATCATCCGGTTAGCCATATTACGCATTATATCAATAATATTTTTATGATTATTTGCAATAAAATCCTCCAGTTCATCATCGGATATCCGCATTATGTAAACCTCGGAATAAGCTACTGCCGTATATATGGAAGGTTTATGCAATAATAACCCCAGCTCCCCAAAACACGCTTGTTCGCTCAATATCCCAAGAAGAATTTCCTTATCGGTTTTATATCCCGCATATATTTCAACATGACCCTTTATTATCTTGAACATATCCGGATTTATTTCACCCTCGTTAAGGATCACAGAGTCTTCCTCATATTTTACAATTCTAGCACCCGCCATAAGCTTCCCTTGTAATTTACAAATTTAATAAACTATTATATTATAAAACTTTCTTATAGGGATTTGTTTCTATTATCCTGGTTGCATCGGAAAAACTTACCGGTTTGCTGTAAAAATATCCCTGTACCAGATTACATCCCATTTCCAACAGACACTGCCCCTGTTCCGCCGTTTCTACCCCTTCGGCAATTATTGACATATCAAGCTTTGACGCAATACTTATTATACTTTCTATAAGGATCTTTGATTTTCCGTCGGCGGGAAGTGTATCCACAAAACTCTTGTCTATCTTTATAACATCAGCATCAATACTGTGGATCAATGACAGGGAGGAATAACCCGTACCAAAATCATCTATGGAAATATAAAGACCTGCTCCTTTTAAATTCTTAATAAACTCAATAAGTCTGTCATGTTCGGATTCTTTTACGCTCTCGGTAATCTCAATCTCAAGATCATCCGTACGGATATTGTTGTCTTTTATAACCTTTAAAATACGATTTTCTATATCTGAAACAAACATATCCTTTTTCGAGAAATTACAGGATACCCTTGGAGGATTAAGCCCCATATCCTTCCATTTGCGTATGCATTGACAAGTTGCATTGAAAATAGTTATATCCAGCTCGGGGATCAATCCTTCTCTGTCAAGAGTAGGAATAAACTGATCGGGATATATCATTTCACCGTTATGTTTCCATCTGCACAAGGCTTCAAATCCAATAAGCTTCCCCGTATTCATATCAACCTTGGGCTGAAAATAAGGAATAAACTCATTATTTCTCATTGCCGGCATGAACATCTCTATGATATCCCGTCCTTCATTAATAATCCGGGCAAGTTCATCATTGTAAAAAACTATATTCTTCTTATACTTCCTTTTTGCCACATCACAGGCAACCGCCGCATCATTAAGTCTTGATATAAAAGTATTACGGCCTCCCTTATCTAATTTGGATACCCCGATCCATGCCTCCGTCTTATAATTTCTTCCGATGGCACTTTCAAAATCGGAAAGCACGATATCGCTAAGCCGTTCTGAAATCCTGTCAAAATTCGAGGCTTTTATAAACATGGCGTAATTATCGCTGCCTATACGGCAGACACCCTCATCCTCACCAATAAGTTTCATCAATTCATGCGCATATTTTATTATTACCTCATCTCCGCATTTATCTCCCGCTTCTTCGTTTATATTTTTTAAATTCTTTATATCGATATGCAATACATACAATTGATCCGGAGGGATTGTCTGAACCACCTTATCATATTCCCTATGACAGGCAACAGCATTGGGTATTCCCGTCATGGAATCATTAATCTCCGCATAATTAAGCATGATCCGCATATTACGGTGACTGACGATAATATACACAACATCCGCCAGAAACTGATATAAATCCGGATCAATATCTTCTTGTCTTATTCCTTTATAAAACTCAATATATGCATGCACATACTCGGCTCCGGCAAAATAATAGGGATAAACAAATTTAAGATCGGTTTCCGCACCGCTGTCGTAAAGAAGTATCTTATTGTCTTTTTCATTTAATCCTATAACATATTTACCTGTCCTCGGATCCCGGTATTTATTTGAATCTCCAAGATCCATATCATAATACATCCTGGCAACATGCACTTCTTCACATATATCTTTAAAAGAAATATCTTCATCTAAACGTTCTTCGCTGACCATATTCAGCAACATTCTAAGATTCCGGTATACACCATCATTCATTCCCATAATTCAGCTCCGTTTTTATATTAATGTACAGTAACAAAAATCTCACTATACTACTTAATTATACGACAATATTCACCAAAATCTCAAGAATATTCTATCTATTATATGCTATTTTTACTAATTTTTATATTTTATGACTATTCAAAAACCCTTCTGAATCTGTCCCTTTGCCTCAGGATCATCCATTATTATTTCACCAACAGACAAGACTTTTATAATGCCGCTTTTGGGATTCTTTATACTGTCCACAGATGTGGTAATAACAGCATCTACCTCTGATTTTTCAAATGCAAGATCTGCTTTTTCCATACGGCAGTCAACAAGCTTAAGACCTTTACAGTAGCATAACGGCTGTGTCCCGATTATCGTACAGTTTATAAAGGTGACGTTCCGGCAGTACCAGGCAAGATATTCTCCCTTTATTACACTGTCCTTTACAGTCACATTTTCGGCATGCCAGAAAGCATCCTTAGTATTAAATTCACAGTTCGTAAAGAATGAATCTTTAATATACTGAAAAGAATATTTTCCGTCCAGTCTTACATTATCAAAGGTTAGTCCACAGGAATTCATCATAAAATATTCACTTGCCACCGAAGAATCCGTCATTTCTGTTTTTCTTACCTTCCACCCAAACTCGGGAGATACAATATCACATTTACTTATCTTAACATCCCCGCATTCCCGCAAAGCCTTGATCCCATGCAATATTGAATCGTTGATTTCAATATCCTCAGAATACCACAAAGCTGCGCGGCATAATTCCGTCATCTCGCACCCGTCTATCTTAAGATGATCATCATGCCAAAACGGATATCTTAAATTAAAAAAACAATCTTTTGCAACAATATTACGGCTTTCTTTAAGAGCGCTTTCTCCATCCGCAGGTCCATCGAATCTGCATTTCTCAACCTTAACATCCCGACTGCCGTACAATGCTCTTTCTCCGTCAAATTGCTCATTACTGTATATTTTCAACTAAATCACCTCATTTATCTCATTTCCTTATCCGATCCCGGTAATTATCACACAACCGCCGTTCCGACAGGTTTTTTATACTATTTCATCCCCACAATGTACATATTCCAGCCGGTCTCCCATAACCTCCTTCATTATCCGATATGCCGAAAGACCGGTACAGTGACAGGTATAAAACTTTGTATCGTAAGCCATAAGACATTTGGATATTTCAACGATCTCTTCCAATTCCTCATCACTGTATTCACTTTTCTTCATCAAATGAAATCCACTTATAACCATATCGGGAGCTTCACCATATAACTGCTTAAATTCGTCGAGAATACTCAATATTCCATTATGTGCACATCCGGAAATAAGGAGTCTCTTTTCTTTCTCTTCAACCACCAGATAATGTTCATGCGCAAAATCATCCGGTATATATTCACCGTTGATCTTTTCCTTAAGAGGACGGTTTGTGGAGGGCAGTTTATGTGTTCTTGATTTTATCGTAAATAAAGATAATTCTTCATCTATCCTGTAATCTCCTTCCAATGGTTTCACATTTGCAAGATTCATGATCTTTCTGTCAATACCTATATATCTGTACCTTTTATCACCCTTATCTTCTCCGTCATCGGAATAGTATTCCAGGTCTGCCTTACTTTGCAAATATATCAGCGCCTTAGAATTATACTGTTCAAACGGAAGGATACCTCCGCTGTGATCATAATGGCCATGGCTTAGTATAACCGTATCCACTTTCTCAAGGCTGACGCCGAGTTTTACGGCATTTTGAACGGTTACCTCCGAAGGGCCGAGATCCATTAAAATTTTATGTTTATCTGTCTCGATATAAAAGGATAATCCGTGCTTAAATTCACATCCGCCGGTACCGGCTGTATCCTCTATAAGATTTATGATCCTCATATACTTCCTCTCTCCTATCCTCTATAAACCGGACTATTACCGATAACAGCTCCTTAAATATTTATTCAGCCATACACTGATCTACCCATTCAATAAAGTTCTCTGCAGCATTACCGCTCCTTTCAGCCTGGGTATGACCCTTACCCCATACCGTTTCGAAGTCAACCGAAGCATCATCACTGTAATTAGAAAGCGCAAGAGCAAGATTCATTTCCGTAGAAAGGGAACAGTCACCCTGAGCGATACCGGTTCGTATCCTCCAATATTTTGCGACCTTACTTGTATCATAACCTTTCGATGTTTCCAACAGATAATATAAAGGTGTATACATATTAAGTCGGGTCTCCACTGTATTTTCCCGAGCATCTTTCCGGATAAGATCCTCTGTATAATCCGATGCATATTCACTGTTCAGCTCCTCAAGGATCTTAGCCAGTGTTTTATCAAAATGCGCTCCGGAACCGTCACCATACCCAAATAAAGTATTTTCCCCCTGTCCGGCATCCAGCTGATCAAAAGCACCCAGATTCTTGGAAGCGCTCTTAAAAGCTTTTACAAAAGCTTCAATATCGCTTATGGTCGCAGTGTTTGAAGCCTCATCATATGTTACCCATTCCCCGTTTTCATTAAGCGCATCGATATAATCCTTTGCTTTTTCATAGGTGCCGGATAAATTTACTCCGGAGGTTGTTTCGTTTCTGGTAATATCATCTATTTCCTCATAGGATTGTTCTTCATCTGTTGAAGAAGCAGCGGTTGTCTCTGTGTCGGGCATCTCTCCCTCGGGCAGGTCTTCCATTGGGTCTCCCTGACTGTTTCCGGGCATCTCTCCTTCAGGCTTTTCTCTCGCAGGCATCTCTCCTTCAGGCTTTTCTCCTCCGGGGCCTCCCTGACCGCCGCCCGGGCCTCCTTGTCCTCCTCCGGGGCCTCCCTGACTGTTTTCCGAAGAAGCATCATAAGGAAACTCCGTATCCTCCAGGAAATTATTCAAGGATCTTTCGATCTCCGATTTCATATAATCGTAATAGCTTCCGGCCTGATATATTCCTTCTTCCGATTCCTCCAGTGTAAGGATATTTCCTTCTCCGTCTTTAATACCGGCTTCATTAATATATTCTGCATAAGCCTTTGCAAGCTCATCGGATATAGCCTGTTCTTCCTCCGACAATCCGCTTCTTGTGGATCCTAACATCCATTCATAAGCTTCATCCGCTGTATCCAGATTTGTTATCGGGCACCAGCACATGGATCCCAAAACCGCATCACTGACCCCTTTAACAGCTCCTATAACATCAAGATAAGGCTCATACAGATCACTGTCTCCCGAGGATCCCATTACGGCGGATTGAGCACCGCCTCCGCTCATTCCAAAGGTAAATATACTTTCCGCATCTCCCGGTACGGCATCATCGGAATATCTTATGTATTTTACTGCCGCTTTAAGGTCCGTTACCCCTGCAGGAGCACCTTCATCACGACCTCTGCAGCCGGCATGAACATATACAAATCCCCGGTCTGTGTAATCACTCACACTTTTATATTCGGTAAGCGCCGACTGCGCGGAATATCCCGGCGTATTTATCGGCATAACTATGGGAGCCGTTTCGGCAGTATAACTTCCGATCTCTTTTTCCTTATCGATCTCACAGGTATACGTACCATCTCCGTTATCCGTTGCTCTCATATAATCTCCCGGAACAAAGATTGAAAGTGTTTCATAGCTTTCATCTGCAGGATATTCACAATAGGACACTCCTATCTGATAATAAACATTATCCTCCGAATTATACTGCCATAAAGAATTATCTACCTCTGACAAACCGGTTAAAATCTCTTCCTCCTCTCCCTGATCAGATTCTTCTTCATCTACTTTATTCTCCGAAATCGGATCCTCCGCAGATACAACATTTATATTGATCTGTTCACAGGCTGACAATGAAAAAATCAACATCCCGCTAATAATTAATGATACTATTTTTCTTTTCATATAACCCTTCCTTTCCGTAAATATAATCTTTTATATTTATTTTATCATTATTCTTAAACCTGATCCCATAATATATTTACGGTCTATATCCAATCTTTTTCTGATACCAAAATAACTCCGGAATGTTATCCATAATACTTGATTACACCGTATACAGAGACTTGTGGATTTGGATATATCTTACGAAAAATCAGCCGCCAGGGCCACGATCCGCAAAAGGAATATCACGAATACGCCCCACATGACCAAAGATACATCCTTTGCCTTCCCGGTCAGAACTTTTACGATCACCCAGGTCAGCATGGCAAACATGATACCGGTCGCAATAGAATAGGAAAGCGGCATCATTACCATTGCCATATAGCCGCCAAGCGTATCTGCCGGATCCTGATCAAACTTCATCTGCGTGACGGAAGATACCACCAGCATACCGACATAGATCAGGGCCGGAGCAATTGCAAAGGAAGGAATCGCCAGAAAGAGCGGGCTGAAGACCAGCGCAAGCAGAAACCATAAGCCCGTTGTAATGGCCGTAAGACCGGTCTTTCCGCCTTCCGCCACGCCTGCGGATGACTCCACAAAAGAAGTGACCGGTGAGGTTCCGAGACAGGCCCCGACCGTGGTACCGATCGCATCTGCCATCAGAACCCTCTCCACTCTCGGAATCTCTCCCTTTTTATCCAGCAGGCCTGCTTTGGAAGCCACGCCGACAACCGTTCCTATCGTATCAAAAAGATCTACATAAAGAAAAGAAACAATAACTGCGATAAACATGATCAGGTGATCGCCCACCCATCGAAAATCAAATTTAAAAGCCGTATTGGCCAGCCCGCTAAAATCCAGGCTCACGATCGAAGAAGGAAATACACTGGACACGCCGGCCTCAACATCGACCTTATACCAGCCGATCCCCTCGGCGATCATGCCCAGGATCCAGGTGGAGAGAATGCCGATCAGTACCGCCCCCCTTACCTTATAATGTGCCATCACCACGATGATGATCACACCGACGATCGCCAGTACCATTGCCGGATCACGAAAGCTGCCCAATCCGACGATCGTTGAGGGATCACTGATGATTATTTTTGCATCCTGCATACCGATAAAGGCAATAAAGAAGCCGATACCGGAGGTGATACCCAGCTTCAGATTTCCGTTAATCTCATTGATCAGTTTTTCACGAACTTTAAAGAGTGACAGGAACATAAAGATCAGACCTTCCACAAATACTGCCGTCAGACATATCATCCAGGCATTGGGTACCGATTCATTGGGATTGGAAGGATCCGCAAACTGATTGAGTTCTCCTATGCAGACCGTATAGGCAAAATAGGCATTGATACCCAGTCCGGCCGACAGGGCAATCGGATAATTGGCCCAAACCCCCATGATAAAGGTCGCCACAGCGGAGGCCAGCGCCGTCGCCACAAAAACGCCGTTCGCATCCATCACGGTCCCCAGAATATTGGGATTGACCGCCAGGATATAGGCCATAGCCAGAAATGTTGTCGTTCCGGCAATTATCTCTGTCTTAACATTGGTGCCCCGTTCTTTTAAGTGAAATAATCGTTCCATAATATGCTCCCTTCCTGCGTTTTTTAAGTTCTGTCTCTTCTTTCATATACTCGCGGACGGCCGGATATCCTGCCGCACTACCGGGATCACGGATCTTTAGATCATATATTTCATATCATATCATTTGCCCCTGTGCTTTGCAAACAGATCCCGGAACCCGAAAGGGAGATACTGATATGTTTTCATTCCTGCCATAATCCTCCTTTCAAAACTTCGGAGTCTTAACGTAATCCGTTAATATTTTCAAATTCTTACAAAGTCTTGCGATATCATCAAAAAAAAGGTACTATATATGGTAGAATATTCAGAGTAAGGAGACTTTATCTATGGCTTGGTATGACGAAGCGATATTTTATCATATTTATCCTTTAGGACTTCTTGGTGCTCCCCCAAAAAACGAGTATAACGGTATTACACACAGACTTCCTTCGCTGGATCCCTGGATAAATCATATTAAAAACTTAGGATGTAATGCCCTCTACATCGGTCCTCTCTTTGAGTCCGAAGGGCATGGTTACGAAACCACGGATTACTTAAAGCTTGACAGTCGTTTAGGGGATAATAAGGATCTGAAAAGATTAGTAAAACAATGTCATAAAAATAAAATTAAAGTCATCTTCGACGGTGTTTTCAATCACACGGGACGAACCTTCTTTGCCTTTAAGGATATTAAGGAACATCGGGAAATGTCTAAATACAGAGATTGGTATTGTAATGTTAATTTCTACGGTAACAATGAATATAACGACGGATTCTCTTATGATAACTGGGGCGGATATAACCTTCTGGTAAAATTAAACCAGCGTAATCCCGAGGTAAGGGACTATATCTGCAATGTGATCCGGTTCTGGGTAAAGGAATTTGACATTGACGGTATAAGACTGGATGCTGCGGATGTGCTTGATTTTGACTTCATGAAAGCACTGAGAGCCACTGCCAATGAAGTCAAACCCGAGTTCTGGCTTATGGGTGAAGTTATTCATGGAGATTATACAAGATGGGTAAACGAAGGGACCCTGCATTCCGTTACAAATTACGCACTGCACAAAGCATTATATTCGGGACACAACGATCATAATTATTTCGAAATAGCACATACCGTAAAACGCCTTTATGATATGGGCGGAAGCCGTCCCGAAGGATTGAAACTATATAATTTTACGGATAATCATGATGTGGAAAGGATATATACAAAGCTTAATAATAAAGCTCATATTATACCGGTTAATATACTTTTGTATACCCTTCCCGGTATACCTTCCGTATATTACGGCTCCGAATTCGGGATTGAAGGAAAAAAGGAACGATATTCCGATGAATCCTTAAGACCCAAACTTAATATTGAAGATTTTGATAATGCATTATCCGAAAATCCTATAACGGAACTCATATCAAGCCTGGGAAAAATACGTCAGTCAACTCCGGCACTGTCCTATGGCGATTACTCGCAGCTCCTGCTCACAAACCGCCAATATGCCTTCACAAGAAAATATGAAGGAAAAGATTATATTATAACCGTAAATAATGATGACGTTCCCTGCTCAATGACTCTTCCGGCTAATGGTGATGACACTTACAGGGGACTTCTTTCGGGCACGGAAGTTTCTGTTAAAAACGGACAGATAGCTGTATCTGTTGAAGGTAATTCGGGAGATATATGGGTACCCGCGAAGGATAAGACACCGATAAAATCCGGTCCCTCAAAAAAACAGAAACCTAAAAGAGATACTGTATTGACCAAGCCGGTCAATGACATGGATCGATCCGAAAATACTGCAGCAGCAGATAAAACTCCTCCCTCACAACCCGGCCTGCCGGCTTCATCCTCAGCTTCATACGAAGACGGTATAATAAGAGGACTTCAGGAAGCTATTCTTGCCAGAATGGAAAAAAACGGACCTGTAACGGACCAGATGAGAAGAGATGTTGAAAATAATATATACCATGATTCATTGATCAATTGGATCAAAAGTTTCTGATAAACTGTTTTTTTAATGGGGGATATTATGAAACCGGTTCTGAAAAAAGAAAAACTTGATACTTTACTGGAAGCCCGTTTTATAAATGTATACGATCATCCTTTTGGAGAAAACGGACATTATCTGACTGCTTCGCGAAGAAAAAAAGATGACCTTGTAATGTTCAAAAGTGAAGAGGAATACAAAAATATGTATCCCGATGCGGTTACCATGATAGTTATTATCACTGCAAAGAACCGGGAACCCGCCGTACTGATGAATTATGAATTCAGATATCCCACCGGAGAATTCATCCTTGCACCTCCCGCAGGTCTTATTGATCCGGAAGATCTTAACAGCGAAGATCCCATATTAACAACTGCCCGCAGAGAGATAGAAGAAGAAACCGGTATTTCCCTTAAAGACACCGACAGCTTACATATTGTCAATCCTCTTCTTTTTTCATCTCCGGGTATGACCGACGAAAGTAACGCCATAGTGTGTGCAATAATAGATCATACGGTGGAAGAGGATATCAATTATGATAATATAAAGGGAAGTGAAGTCTTTAACGGATTTGAACTGCTGACCAAAGAACAGGCAATAAATATAATAAAAACAGGAAAAGACAAAAACCAATACCCTTATTCCGTGTACACCTGGATAGGACTTATGTACTTTATTTCGGACTTATGGAAAAATTAGCCCAATACACAGGTTAACTATAAGGCCTCCCATAATCAGATCAGAGCTGTTTTCCGTTGTCAACAACCGACTTGCCGAGCCACTTCTTCTTATACCAGTAGTACATGACGATCAAACCGCGTATGATCTCATCCGTTGCTGTTCCCACAAATATTCCCGCAACACCCGCACCCAGTACGACTCCCACCATATATCCCGTAGTAAGACCCAATCCCCAGTTGCAGATTATCCCCATTACAAGCGGAAACACATATGCTCCCGCCGCTTTAAGACTGCTGACAAAAGTCATATTAAGGCAGCGTCCCGTTTCCACAAATATATCTACTACCATTATCATCTGTCCAAGCAGGATAATATTTTGGTTGTCGGTAAAAAAATGCAATGTATATCTGCAAAACAGCGCATTAAAGGAAGCCAGCGCTATGGTTATGGGCATGGAAGTCCTAAGTGTCTTAAATACCCTTCTGTAGGCTTCATCCGGTTTATCCGCTCCCACTAGATGACCTGTAATTATCTGGGTTGCCATTGCACATGCATTTGAGAATATCATAGCAAAAGAAATAAGGGAATTACAATAAGCTCTTGCATTTACCGCATCATTACCCATTGCATTAACAAAAGACAGCAATGTGGTCTGATAAAGATTATAAGTAAGATTCTCCCCCGCCGACGGAAGTCCGATCCTTATCATTTTAACAAGTAATTTACCGGGAAAGGGACTAAGATAACGCAGGGATAATCTTCCGGTCTTTGTTATATAGAAAAAAGCTACAAGGGCCGTTACTGCCAGTAATCTTGCTGCAACCGTAGATATTGCCACTCCCGCAACACCCATCTTTAAACCGGATAACGGCCCATAAAGGAAAAGATAATTACCACCTATATTGATCAGATTTATAGCAAGGGTAACCCACATCCCGATACGGGTATATCCGTTACACCTTAATATCTGGAGCATAACATTAAAAACCGCAGATATAAATCCTCCTCCGCCGACTATATAAATATAGATCATCGAATAAGGACGCATCTGCGATGAAACGTTAAGAAAATTCATAATAAACGGATTCAAAATACAAAATAAAGTACTTAAGGCAATACCGATAACAAGATTAACCGCAACCGCCAGTGTATATATCATGTTCATACTGTCATATAATCTTGCTCCCAGATACTGAGCTACGACCACACTGGTAGCCGTTGCTATAACATTAAAAAGAATGTTCATCATGAACATAATGGTATTGGCATTTCCCACCGCGCCCACGGCATACTCATCATAGTGGCTCAACATCAGAGTATCCACATTATTTAGCATGGTGTTCAGCAACAGCTCCAAAAACATAGGACCTGCCAGAATTAACAGGGGTGTGTTTTCGTTTATAACAACATTTTTTTTCGTATTCATATAAATCCCACACTTTTAATATTATATGTAAACAGTCATTCACACATAACATTATACCCATGGTTTTCCGGAACATCTTATTATATTTTTACCAAAATCGTATCATTTTTTGTAACACTGTAAGATTCAGGGACTCTTCCTTACCGCATCCTTACACCGGCTATATATTCCACATCTTCCGGTACATCTATCTTAGGATCATCTATTATTATTTCGGGTATTTTTCCCGACGCCTCCAAACCCATCATGAAATGGCATAAGGCTATACCCACATCTATTTTTTGAAGATCCCCGGTGGTATCATTTATATATCCTTTATCCTTTTTCTCATAGAAATGATATATACCTTCCTTTAAAATAATCCTCCAGGGTTGTTTATTTACAGCCGACGGAGCCCAGCGTACCATCTCCAAAATATCTGCCAGATCCTCTCCGGGCGTAAGAGGTCTACCCCATTCGTCCTCAAAAAACAGCTTGTCTGCAGATATACGGGAATCAGCACCGATACCCTTTCGCATCATAGTCTCCTTTAAAGACCTTTTCTTTGCCGGATAACCCAGGGGACTTACACAGGGCATCATTTCCCCTTCTTTTACCCCGGCAGCTTTTTCAAACAATTCCCTTTTCATGGTACCACCGATCCATACCGTCCCGACACCCAGGCTCCACGCATATAGAACCAACTTCTCAAAGGAATAACCAAAAGCGACATCTGCATAGGGCTTTTTCTCCACTTTACCGGCAATATATAATCCTTCCCCGGACAAAACCGGACTGGAAAGACCATATTCCTTCGCATCCAACACAACAAACTCCACGGGAATATTAAACGGATTGGTTATCCCTTTTATATATTCACTTATTTTTTCCCTGTGTTCATCACTTATATTTCCGGAATCGAAGGTTCTTATACTTTTCCTTCCCCGGATGATCCCCGACAAATTCTCCATATGACTTCTCTCTTTCTTATAACAGTTCCTTAATACACTCTTCAACCTTCTTCATATCATCCGTAGGTTCAAATCTGGCTACAACATTTCCCTCACGGTCCACAATAAATTTTGTAAAATTCCACTTAATATCCGGCTTCTTATCCCAATCCGGATCCTTTTCGGAGAACATTTTCTCAAGAAGCGGCTTTAATTCATGCTCCTCAAAACCCACAAACCCTTTCCTGGATTTTAAATATGTATAAAGAGGAAGTTCATTCTCTCCATTCACCTCTGCCTTCTTCATCTGGGGAAAGGTGGTATTATAATGAACCGTACAGAATTCATGTATCTCCTCATCACTGCCCGGAGCCTGTCCTCCAAACTGATTGCAGGGAATATCGATAATTTCAAGACCCTTATCATGATAATCCTTATATAACTGTTCAATAGGTTTATATTGAGGTGTAAATCCACATCCTGTAGCAGTATTTACTATAAGCATAACTTTTCCCTTGTAATCGGCAAGACTTAATTTCTCACCTGTTCCCATGGTTACTTCATAATCGTAGATCATTTTTTGTTCCTCCTTTTGATAAATTGTTTTTTATGCAATTCTATTCTCCATAAGCTGTTTTACAAGCTCACGTTTCTCATACAGTACACACCCGCCTTCATGATCATCCATCAGGATATCACCGCTCTGCAGCGCCGTAAAAAGCGGAGAGTGCATAGCCTCACGAAGAGATGCATTTTTTATATTAACATCCGAATACGGAGAGAAAGGACAGGGTTCTGCTCCGCCATGAGAATTTATATGAAAAAATCCCCTGCCGGCGGCAACACATCCCCCGGAGCCTTTTTCATCCCCCGGGAAGGAAATATATACCATTTCCGGTTTCTCTTCTCTTAAACGGTCAATCTCTCTTTTCAGATATTCTCTTTCAGCCTCTGCAGGCGCCAGTTCCCGGCTTTCATCCGTAACCGGTACAAACTCAACAAATATTACTGCTTTACAGCCTCTGCCGGATAACTCATTCAAAAAATCATCGGAGGCAACCTCACGGACATTTTCTTTAGTCACCGTAACCGATGCTCCAAATATTAATCCCCGCCTGTTAAGCTCATCCATATTTTTTATTAATCGGTCATAAATCCCCATCCCTCTCCTTGTATCCGTAATCTCTTTTTTTCCTTCTATACTCATGATCGGTATAAGGTTACGGCACTCATCAAACAAATTAAAATACTTCTCATCCATAAATGTTCCGTTGGTGAATATGGGAAACAATATATTTTTCTTTTTACCGGCCGCTTTTATCACATCCCTGCGAAGCATGGGTTCACCACCCGCAAGCAGAATAAAACTGATACCCAGATCATCCGCTTCTTCAAAAATTCCAAACCACTCCTCATCCGTAAGCTGACTCACCGGTTCAGCATCAACGGTAGCATGATTACACCTTGAATAGCAGCCCGCGCAGTGTAGATTACATTTACTGGTTATACTGGCGATCAAAAACGGAGGAACGTGCTCACCCTTTTCTTCCGCTCTTTTTCTCTTCCAGGAGGCCTTAGAGCTTGCTGCGGCAAAACCAAGCATAAAAGCACTTTCCTTCGGATCCTTAAGCGTTGCCTTTAACGCATCCGCAACTACACGTTCCACTCCTTTTGTCATATATTCCTGAATATTAAATTCCTTTTCCATAACCGTGCCTACCCTTCCAAAAATAAGTACAATAATCTGTACAATTCCTTCGCATCTTCTTCGCCGAGAGCAGATCCCTGTTCTGCTATCTTCATAGGAATATCCTTACATTTTTCTTTAATTAAATTTCCTTCCGGGGTAATACTTATAACGGTAACCCTCTCATCCTCTCTGGATCTTTCCCGGGTAACATATCCTGCCTTCTCAAGTCTCTTCAAAAGGGGAGTCAGGGTTCCGGCATCCAAATGGAGAATACTCCCCAGCTGTCCTACATTTACTGTCTCATATTCCCACAGCACCATTAACACCACATATTGCGTATAAGTAAGTCCCAGGGGACTAAGATACGGAGTATACCTCCCTACTATTTTCCTGCTACATGCATACATCGGAAAACATAATTGATTCTTCAATAAAAGCTGTTCATATTCCTGTGCCATAATATACCCTCTCCTATTTATCTTTTGTCATATTATATTTCGCACAATACATTTTGTCAAGGTTTTTTTCATTCATCGAACAACCTTACCCTATTACTTTCCGGGAGAGCCAAAAAAAAGACACTATCCTTGAAATTTCTTTCCCGGATAGTGTCCTAAGGCTGAAAAGCATATTTTTAGTTTAAATATTTCATAATATACAAGTGTTCACCCTCTAAACCGTGATAAATAGTAAATCCGCCTTCTTCGGTAGCCAGCCAGTCAAGATAAGTGATAGCAAGATCGGAGTCGAAGATGACGTTACCATATTCGGTGAATATGACAACGGGGCTACCGCGACTTTTATTACAAGCACCGGAGAAACCCCGGGAACAAACAGACTTGAAATAGCTGCCGATAAGGGTAAGCTTGTTCTTGAAGACGGAATATTAAAATGGACAAAGCTTAAAATATCCGAACGGGAATTCTGCTTCTCATGTAATTCTGGATTTGCTTTTCCCGAAACGGAATATGAAGAGTTCAAGGCCCCGGAATCCGATGGTCATCCCATAATTCTCAACAATTTTGCAGATGCGATACTTGACAGCACTCCCCTTATTGCCCGGGAAGAAGAAGGTCTTAATTCCCTGCAGATATCCAATGCGGCATATATTTCCTCCTTTACCGATGACTGGAGCGATATTCCCGTAAGTGAAAAAATTTTTGAAGAATACCTTAATAAACATTGTGCACGGGAAAAAATATCTACGATCATAAAATCGAGACTGTATCCTTAAACGAAACCGAATCCATCGAAAAGCTAAGGCAAAGATGGCAGGTTCGCTGGTAGGCTTAGGATACGTATGATAATAAATTTCATTATCGGTCAATATGTCAAATAAGCGTAATGATTTCATTATCGGGCGGAGCAATCTTCTTTAGTTCGGTAATCCTGCATACAGGTATATCCCGGTGCAGGATATCATCAAACCTCACTCTCATAATACCATATATCTCAACCCACTCCCTATTTTCAAGCTCATATGCTTTGGGATATCCGCAGATAATCCCCAGAAAAGTTAGGTCCGCCTCACAACAGGTCATTATCTTCCTTCCCGCTACAAATTCAAGATCACTTCCGTCTTTCATTTTATAAACGCAAGCTTTGAAATGAACCTTTTTTCCTTCATACAATTCATATCTTTCCAGGGAATCCATACAGGCAACAGCAAAGCCTTCCTCATCAAGTTCGAGAGCATCACCATTAATATCATAGGGAAGGTTTTCATCCGGATCAAGAATGATATCTCCCTCTTTGCCTCTGAAAACAAAAGCCGCTCTATTATTTATAGCCTTGATATTCCTCATATAAGAAGCAAGCCTGTCCCTTACTTCATCGGCCTTATAAAAGATAACAAGCTCAGCCTGTCGTACCTGTTCCGCCAATAACGGACGCATATTGTCCGAATACAGTTTAAATGTAGACGCATCAAAAACGGCAATCTCCATAATATCATCCCAGTACCAGGGAAGTTCCAGATTCTTCCTGTCCCACATTCCGTTATATTCAACGATGACTCTTTCCGGCCTGTATTTTTTCTCTATTTCCATTATATTCTCTTCATTGAAATCCTCTTCCTCATTAATGACCTCCAATATCGAGTCAGAATCTTCCAATTCCTTCTCCTCATATTCAAGATCACCTTCCTCGCATAATAATATCAAAGTCTTTCCGGAAATCCGGAAAGACTCTCTGCCGATCAACTCCTTAATAAATGTGGTTTTTCCTGCTTCCAGAAAACCATTTACAAAATAAACTGTTCCCAATTAATGTCACCCCGCCTTATCTATACAATCATACAAAAGCTTTACAATCTCGGCTTTTTCATAACCCTTTCCTATAAAAACAACCTGGTTGCATCTGTCTCCGTAAACCTCATCCCAATCATCCTTAATATCGGGAAAATCATTAACCACTTTGTCAAGTTCTTCTTCCGGCCAGGCAGATACCCATTCGGAGACTTCCGTGGTTGATGCATTTCTTCCTGCCTGTTCAAACAGCTGTACATGCTCCCAGTCATCCGAAAACCAGATATAACCCTTGGTCCGGATAAGTGCTTCGGGATAATCCTCTACAAACTTATTAAAAGCTTCCCGGTTAAAGGGCTTTCGCTCCTCAAAAACAAAGGAAGAAATCCCATACTCATCTACACAGGCTTTTTCATCTTCATGTTCACAATTATTTAATGCCCTCTGGACCGCGCTGTAAGCCAAGGCCTCATCATAATCAAAATCTTCCTTTTCAAGAATGGCATCAAGATCCACTTTTCCATTCATACATTCGATCATTTCAGCTTCCTGCTGAAGATCACGAAGACCCTCCTTTACCTCCTTAAGCTGTTCCGCGGAAAGAAGGTCTATCTTATTAAGAACCATAAGATTACAAAATTCTATCTGATCTATGATAAGATTGATAACATCCCCCTCCTCAGCATCTTCATCCGAAGTGAGATTATGAAGAAACTCCCTGTAAATCCTGTCTGCATCAACAACCGATACTACTGTCTTAAGATAAACCCGGGTATTTTCGGACATTTCCTCATAGTTTAAAAAAGCACCGGCTATCGAAGAAGGTTCGCTGATACCTGATGCTTCTACAAAGATTGCCTCAACACTCTTATCTTCGGACAGTCTCTCAATCTCTGCCATGAATTCGTCACGTAAGGTACAGCAAATACATCCGTTCTGCATTTCCACCATCTCAACCTGCGCTACCTGATTACCGGTCTTATCAAGGATTGAGGCATCAATATTAACACTTCCCATATCGTTAACGATCAAAGCGATCTTACGATCTTCCTGCTTTAGAATATTCTGCATTAATGTTGTCTTTCCGGATCCCAGATATCCGGTGATTATCACAACAGGTACTTCTCTTGTAGACATATTTTTCTCCTTATAAAATCAATTTGCAATACAGTTGCATATTATAACATGGTCTGCATTAATGTCAATAGGCGAAAAATACATCTTTTTCTTTCACCACATTATGAATTTCTAACGTAATCCCCATGAACTCCGCCGGATTTACTCAAAAGTCTTATATCGGTAATCTCTATATCTCTCTGGACCGCTTTACACATATCATATACAGTCATAGCCGCCACCGTACAGGCACAGACAGCTTCCATTTCCACCCCTGTTCTGCCGGTACTTGAAACACAAGATTCTATTTCTATACTATGCTCATCCTCATTTAACTTTAATCTGACCTCCGTTGCATCTGTAATAACCGGATGACACATAGGAATAAGTTCCGAAGTTTTTTTTGACCCCATTATTCCGGCAATCTGTGCAACCGTAAGTACATCCCCCTTTTTAATCCCACCTTCCTTTATCAAACCGAAGGTGTCCTTATTTACCAGGACTTTTGCCATTGCCGATGCCTTCCTACGCGTCACATCCTTATCCGAAACATCCACCATTCTTGCATTTCCCGCTTCATCAAAATGAGTAAATTCCAAGTTTCTTTCCATTACATCTCCTTTTTCTTTCCGCTTTAATAGGTTATTACCGTTTAGGATCATCTCCTTATAACATAAATAAGATCTGCAACATAAATAAAAACCATACATATACCTTCAAAACGTCCTATCTTTTTCTTACTGAAAGAAAATATATATGCAATAACGCTAATTACGATCAAAATCACAAGATCTACTGCCGATTCACCGTTCACAATTATCGGATGTACCGAGGAAGATATTCCCAAAATAAATAACATATTAAAAATATTGGATCCCAGAACATTACCGACTGCCAATCCTGTTTCTCCCTTTCCGGCTGCAACAATGGATGTCATCAACTCCGGCAAAGATGTTCCGAAAGCTACAACAGTAAGTCCGATAAGCGTTTCGGAAAGTCCCATAGCCGCGGCTATATTCCTGGCTCCGTAAACCACTGCCTGTCCGCCTGTTATGATCATGATCAATCCGGCAACGATCATTATAATACATTTTTTTATTGTATAATCATCCTTCTGAGGAACATCTTCCTCCTCTCCTCTCGCGGTTACAAACAATATAATAAGATATATAACAAAAACCCCCAGAAGCAGCATTCCTAATTTCCGGCTTACTATACCCACCTCTTCGGAAACGAAAATATCACCTATTGATCCGTAAGCCCCTTGAAAAACAACCGCTATAACAAAAACCATTACCGTTGATATAAGTAAAATGGGGTAATCTCTTTTCAAAGCAACCGCAGCCACCGGCAAAGGCTTTATTATCGAACATATACCAAGCACTATTAACAGATTAAAAATATTTGAACCTATTACATTACTTAATGCGATTTCATTTGAGCCTTGGATTGCTGCCACCGTACTTATAGCCAGTTCCGGTGCCGAGGTTCCCATAGACACCAGCGTTAAGCCTATTACAAGTCCCGGAACATTAAAAATCCTTGCCATTCCACAGCTTCCGTCTACAAATACATCTGCCCCTTTTAATAAAACAGCAAAACCTATTATTAACGTTAACAAAAAAATAAAGATCATCAGTTTCTCCTCTTCAATATCCCAAAGAGACAAATTCAGCGTTTCATAATTCCCACCAATACCAGTCGTCCGTTAGGCACATGGTAACTGCAGGTTGAAAGCGTTACGAATTCATCTCCCCACTCGGCCTCCACACCGGTATCATACAGGGATCTCTCCTTTACGCATTTTGCATAATAATCAAAATCAGCTTTTTCGGAAAGGTCTGTATAATAATAGTACCTGAAGCGGCCATTATCCTCATCCTTCTCCTGCCTGTATATATCTACATCTCCAAAATCCAAAAAAAGATCGATATCATTTAAAGTCAGTTCCCAAGCCTCTGTACTTTCTCCGAGACTTTCTTTTTTCGCCAGACTTTCTTCCTCGATCACTTCTAAAGCCTCTGCTCTGTCCTCATCCGTTTCAAGATCTTCTTCAGCTATGACGGAATAAAAAACCCCGTATAATTGATATTCCCTTTCCTCATATAAAGTATCAAAGGATAATTTCCTGTGTTTCAATCCATATTCCTTATCCGCAAACTTATCAAGGGAGCCAAAAGCCGTCCCGTCCTTCATATTATGTCCGTATATAAGGGTATTATTATAATTTTCCTGCCAATTAATAGCAATAAACAAGGTACCCCTTGATGTATTACTGCCATCTATATCTCTATGAAGAAAATAATTCTGATAACCCGGCGTATATACTACCGGCAGATCAATAACTGTATCCTCAATTCTAAGCCATCCCGCTATGTAAGGATTGACCTCCAGCAAATCCTTATACTTAGGTAATATCTCCCGGGATTTATTATTGTTTTCCTCATTAAAAGAAACCGACGATAACTCTTCCCGGAGGTTTTTATTCTGCTGCTCCTCAATGTAGCCATCTTCATTTTGAGCTTTTGTGTTTTGAACCTCTTCATCTTCGGTTTCTTTATAGGGAAGCTCATTATTATGAGCCTCTGTATTCAGATTTTCTTTATTTAAGGTTTCTTCTTTTTGCTCTGGATTTTTTCCCGGGCAACCCACACATAATATACATATTAATGTACTTAACAGTAATATAAACCCCTTCTTTTTCATGCCGGTCTCCGTTAAAATATCATTCTCCCTTTATTGAATAATCACTATCATACATACGGCGAAGGTTAACAAGACTGTTAAATTTCCGGCCTATACAGAATTCTTTTGACCAGGTCATATAATAGGCCCAGGGTATATGTGATTTTTCCAACATATCTACATCAGGAATATATCCCACCTCAGCCAGTGCAGCCACCTTATTTGAGGTTGTTGCTTTTATCATTTCTTCATATTCGGCTGCATAATCAGTAGCTTTATATTCCTCAAGATATATATCCGTTGAAATTACATCCACATATTCATCCCCCGGATATCCCAAAGATAACGGACAATTCCATACCCAAATAAGATTATCAAGCCGATGGATCTTTGTATAATGATCAAACATAAGCTTATATAACTCACCTGCCACCTCAGGCCCCTTTGAACCCCACCAAAACCAGGTACCCTGCGATTCATGAAACGGCCTCCATAGAATCGGGATATCTTCATCACAAAAAGGTTTAAGATCCTTTGCTATCTTATCCATATCCGAATAAAAGGCAGCCCGCTCGGGAGTTCCTTCAATCAGCACTTTCTCCGGGTCAAAATCAGTATGCTCGGTGTAAAAGCTCTTATCCCTCCCTCCCAACGGAGAATACCAGTGAAAAGAAAAGGTTATTATTGAATCGGTTTCTTTGGCTGTCTGCATAGCCGTTTCCAGCGTATTTCTGTTCATGTATACTTCGGCGAGACATTCCTCGGATGCGTCATTAATATTTATATTTGGAGAATATGATAAAAGCTCAAAGCCAAGCAGCTTAGGCACCCTGTCAGTGGCCGCCCTGATATATTCACGCTCTTCCATAGGCACAGTCTGGGTATGCTGTCCTGTGATTATCTTCTTTCCTGCCACATCGGAAAGATAATTCAATAATTTTTTTGCTCTTTCCGAAGCATTTGGATTTACTGTTGTCTGTGCCATATTTTTTCTCCTTATTGACTGTATTGGTCAAATCGATTGACCTGTTTTTCTTAAATAGTATGATCATGGTAAAAGGCCCGTAATATTCCATGTCTTTAGTCCACTGTTTCCGCAAACTTATGACCGAAATAACTGAGAATAGCCAGTCCGAAACAGATTGCAAGAAGACTTACTAAGAACATGGAATCTTCAGTCCGTCTTAACATATTTAACCCCAATATAGATGTAACAAGACCGGTCACCATTCCTATAATACTGAACAAACGCTTAAGAACCAGACTTCCTGTACCTTTTTCATAATAATATTCTTTAATAACTTCTTCTGTTTTTCCGGTTGTTTCATCATCCGATATGGTTTTTTCCGGTTTTTCAATTTCTTCCGTTTTTTTGATTTTTACCTGTTTTTCGGCTATTTCATTCGCCGGATCACCCTCATTTAATACAATACCGGCGGCCTCCTCTTCCTCCTCTGAAGGTATCGCTTTGTTTTCGGAATCCGCTTCAACAGCTATGGCCGCTTCCTTATCGACTTGTATATTTAACCCATTGTTTTCAACCGGGACTATAGTAGGCTTTTTATCTATACCAAGATCATTAACCGGTGCATTCTGCTTTCCTTTTAATTTTTCCAGCAGAACATCCTGCTCATTAATTTCGTATATACCATCTTTTCTCTTTTTTTCTTCGTCCCGATATAACCTGTTAATTTCGTCAGCCTCGGTTATTTCTTCTTCATAATCCTCTAAAAATGCCTCCTCATACTCTTCATCATCCTCCTGTGAGGCTTCTTCATGTTCTTCTTGTCCATCCTCTGCAAAGACTTCTTCATACGCCTTTTCCGGACTATCTTCTATAACTTCCTCATACTCTTCTTGTCCATCCTCTGCAAAGACTTCTTCATACTCTTCTTCCGGAATCCCTTCTATAACTTCCTCATACTCTTCTTGTCCATCCTCCGCAAAGACTTCTTCATACTCTTCTTCAGAAATCTCTTCTAAAACCTCTTCATACTCTTCTTGTCCATCCTCCGCAAAGACTTCTTCATACTCTTCTTCCGGACTATCTTCTAAGACCTCTTCATACTCTTCTTCCAATTTCTCCTTCGAAACTTTTTCATAGTCTTCTTCTGCTATGATTTCATCGAAATCTTCCTCATAGGTCTCGTCATATTCACCCGCTTGATCATCTCTCTTTTCGTCATTATCTGCCGTCCCAAAATAGAAAAGATCATTAGCTTCATTATGTTCCTCTAATTTCTCCCCATCTCCGGGCAAGATAGTTGTCTGTTCTCCACCGGAACTTATCTGATTTTTATTTTCGTCATCGAAAAAACCATCCTCTTCACCCGGATCAAATTCATTTTCTACTTCCGGATCAAATTCATTTTCTTCTTCTAAATCAAATACGTTTTCTTCTTCTAAATCAAAATCAAATTCACTGTCTTTATTTCCGTTCCCGCCATAACCCGAAAACCCTTTATTACCATTCTTTAGATCAAATCCAAATTCTATAAGATCGCTTTCATCCTCTTCTTCAAAACCCAGAGAATCCATCACCGGTTCCCGGGCCGACTCCGGTACCGATTCCAATATCTCTTCCTGTACCGGCTCTTCCGCATTCACCGAAACCGCATCTGCTGTTTCTTCCGCCTCTTCCGATATATTCTCCAAAGCTTCTTCTGCTGTCTCTTCCACAAAACCAAAAGAATCCAGCGCCGCCGCTTTCAATTTATTAAAATCCTCCCTCGGGTTTTCAACTTCCGGGTAATCCTCCTCTTTAATATTACTTTCATTTATAACCTTTGAGATCAGTGTCTTCTCCCGGATCCCAAAACCCATTTTTTTGGCAACCGATTTAATAACATCCTTTTTATCTGTATTATTTTCTGTGTGATTTTCTGTATTATTTTCTGTATTATTTTCTATACTGTTTTCTGTATTATAGAAATAATTATTTCTATCATTTTGTCTTTGTTCCTGTTGTTCGTTTTGAACCTGTTCTCTGTCAACATAAACATAATCCGGCTTAAATTGTCTTATCCATCCGGCTCTTGTTTTTTTACCAAAAGATTTCCAGTCCTCAAGACTCACGTGCATATCCTTCAAGTACACGTCTCTGCAATTTGTACATCTTGATATCCTGTCATGACCGTGAATTATAAACACTTTTCCACATCGTTCGCAAACATACATCGAAACATCCATAATATACCCCTTTTACAAAAAACATTATCCCTTCCAACTATACTGCACGATCCGGTCTATACCGGCTAAAACCGAATTAATGTACTTAAAAGAACCATCATCAATATAATAATTTCACAGCATTGCACAAACCATCCCGCCAAATCCCCCGTAATGCCTCCGAAATGTTTATAAGACATATTTCTGTAGTATACAAACATACTTGCAGACGGTATAATTAACGGAAAAGCTTCTTCTTTAAAAACCGACAAAATCACAATAACAAGAACAATCAGCATTACAACCAGCACCCTTATATTTCCTTTATCCTGAGCCGCCGAGATATCACTTACCATTCCGTCGTTTTTTGCCTTTTTAAATTTTAATACCGCAATTGCAGACATTACTCTCGAAATTACATATCCGGAAAAGACAGAATAAACCGAATAATCATTTGCCATTCCATCCATATTTCTTTTTGTAAGCTCCGTCCACAATATATAGCTTAATAATATATAGCATATCGCACCTATAACCGCAAATGCCCCCACATGCGGGTCTTTAAGTATCTTCAGTCTTTTTTCTCTGTCACCGTATGAACTTATCGCATCCACCGTATCCATATATCCATCCATATGAATACCACCGGTAATAAACAGGGGTAACAGTGTCATACATCCTCCAATAAGAGAAGCTCCGCAATCATATTTCCTCAATAAATTATAACAAAAAAAAGAAAAAACCGCGATGATCACTCCCACTATCGGAAAAGCACACATACTATACTTTAAATCTTTGTCTTTCCACTCAAATTGAGGCATAGGAATTATTGAATACGTAGACAGCGCCACTATTACAGATCTTAATATACTAATCATTTTATTGTATTTCCATATTCAAAACATTTACTCAAAAAGTTTTTATATGCGGTAATATTTCCGAATGCATATATATGAAGAAATCCGGCCGCCAGCATATCCTTGTGAAACATACATCTGTATGAGCCTCCGGCCATAGGTTTTTTTGCTTCAAAATCATTTCCGTTTAAGGAACAATCATAATAATGAAACTCATGGGCGAGTAATTCCGTTCCCTTTTCTCCATATATACCATCTTCCAATGCCGTAGCTTCAACGTATCCAAACCTGACAGACTTACCGGTATTATAAGCAATCCCATCAATCACTCCGCACATCCGGTATTCATTATCTTCCAAATCCCTCAATGATCTTTGTAAATATAAAAAACCTCCGCATTCCGCGATTACCGGAAGGCCTTTCTTCAGAGCCTCATTAACTGACCTTAACATTGATGTGTTCTTTGATAATTTTTCTGCATAATACTCCGGATATCCGCCATATAATATCAAACCATTTATATCATCCGGTAATCTTTCATCCCTCACAGGAGAAAAATATACTATATTAACGCCCATTTGTTTAATAAAACGGATATTATCATCGTAATAAAAGGAAAACGCTTCATCTCTGGCAATTGCAACGGTAATTTTTTCCCCTTTTTGATTTTTATCCTCAAAATAGTTCACTGTCTCCAATATTGGCTCCGGAATCTTCGTATCCGGCGCCGGTGCGTCCCCGGCTATTTTTAATATTTCCTTAAGCTCCACCGATTCAGCCAGCTTTTCGGCAGTAATATCTATCTTTAGATTTATTCTATCTATTTCTTCTGCCTGCATCAATCCCAAATGTCTTGACGGAATCTCTATATCCTTAATTTTAGGCAGATATCCTATAACCTTTATATTACAATAATTTTCAACAACTGATTTTATTCTTTCATAATAAGCCGGTGAAACCTTATTTAATATTATTGCTTTAATATTATTGTCTTTTTTATAATCCAGTATCCCTTTGATCATGGAAGATAAAGTAACGCTTACCGCTGAAGCATCGGCAACAAGAACCACCGGCGATCTTGTGACCCTTGCGATTTCATATGTGCTGGCCCGCTCGCTTATTCCGGCTAAGCCGTCATAATAACCCATCACACCTTCTATCAGCGTAAGATCGGAGTCGTCACAAAAGGCAGAAAGAAGATAATTAAGGATTTCAGGTTCACAAAAATATGAATCAAGATTTCCGGTTTCCACAGATAAAGCCTTTCTGTGAAAAGAAGGATCCACATAATCGGGACCGCATTTACGGGCAGATACCTTTAATCCTTTTTTTATAAAAGCCCTTATAAGTCCCATGGTAATCATTGTTTTACCACAGCCACTCTTCATCCCGGCAATCACCACTCTGTTGATCTTCTTTTTTTGATTATATGTGTCCGTCAAAGCCTTATTTTCTTTTATTTTTATTATATGATTATATGTATCCGCCAAAGCCTTATCTTCTTTATTTTTATTATTATATTATATATATCCGTCAAAGCCTTATCTTCTGTAATTTAATTTTTGGGACATTTGTATCCGTCAAAACTTTATCTTCTTTAATTTTTTGATGCCTCCAATTGCTTTATATCTCCCCTGCTTCCCTTTATTCTCATACCCTCAAAGCAACAGATTAAGCAATCCTATTACAACACCTATAAGAGCTCCCAGACTGATAATAGAATTTAGTTCTTTCTTCATAACGGACAGGATCATTTTTTCCAATTCGTCCACATCCATTGCATTTATTTTATCCGATACGATTCCTGCTATGTTTAAATGAGACAACAATGTGTCCATATTATTGGATATAACCGACCTATAACTTCCAAGGATGGTATTGCGTATGGTATTTTCCTTTATTCCGGCATTTTCCAACAGTTCTACAACTGTTTTATCATCCAGGGAATCTATTTTTCCCTTTACGATCGAACTGATATAATCTGTTCCATTTTCCGACAACGCTTCCTGAAGATCCTTTGATATCGAAGTTGTCAGGGAATCAATCCTATCATCCGATATCAGCCATCCTAATTTCTTTTTGTTTATTTTTTCCCGAATATATTCATTACCATATTCTTTCATTAACTGCGAAACATCTATAGATCTAATTATTTCTTCAGCAATTATTTTACTGATGGCAACCTTCTTATTATCATAGATTTCCGGTGATTTTCCTGATAATTCACAGATTTCTTCTCTTATCCTAACACCGCAGTGCTTCATTATCGTACCTGCTATTTCATTTTCCGTTTCCGGAGACATCAATATCTTCTCTACATCCTCGCGGGTCAACAGAGAATCCGCAACCGCATTACCGATTGCAGTCGCCAGCCTTTCCTTACCCTTCGGTATCGCTCCGGGTGTAAATGGCAAAACACGACCAAACACTTTCACTTCATGTTTTGGATAAAACAGCATTTTAACAGCTATCATATTTGTAAAATAACCGATTATCCCCCCTATAAGGGGACCGGATATATATTTGATCCATTCCATTATTATTTCTCCGAATCTATATCTGCCGAATTTACATTATGGTTATTATATCATGTATCCATACTCAACAACAATAAATTGCTTTTTGACGACAGTGGAATTTTACCCCGGAAAAACCGGGTATAACGGAATATATCGCTGACCATCCGCAGTCCCGGCAAATATACATCTTCATATTTAATTTATTTATAATGATCCTTGACTTTTTTATTCGTAAAACAAAAGAACTACCACTTACGTGATAGTCCTCTTATAGCAAGATTTCTTAGGGGGTAAGAAAGCCTTGCCATATTGTGGGGAAATCTTGGGTCTTGACAAGGAGATGAAACCACAAGATTTTGTAACAAGACACCATTATATTACCATATTTAGTATTATTTATCAAGACTTTTTCCTTCTTTTTGCATCCATTATTAATTTATCCAAATAACTCTCGTAATCTTCGCTTGATATATATTCATCATAGTAATCCTGCGCACTTCTTCTGTGTCCCTCATATATATTACTAATTGTATTAGCAGTTCCCATCTCTTTATCTTTATCTTTATTATTTTCAATGTTCTTATTTATATTATCCGATCTGCTCTTATCCTTCTTAGGAACATCTACCTCTTTGTTTGCTTTTGCATTTTTAGCATATATATTTGGTTTTGTTTTTATATAATTCAGATCTGATTCCAATCTTGTGTATTTTCCCAGATCCAGTAAATGGTAATATTTTATCAACATCAAGTTTATATAAGTTGGGGTTTTATTTTTCCCACAGTACCAGTCTTCAACTGTTCTTATGGGAATACAGAAAGTATGTGATAATTCGCTTTTTTTAACCTCCGATCTGTCAGCTATCTCCTTAAAGGTCATCTTTCTGGCTTTATATATATTCCTCAACATATAAATGTAATCATCAAGATCCAGACCTATACTCTCAAATTTAAAAATTTTAACCGAAGCTGCCATATCTTTTATGAATTCATCTTCATCTGTATATACATCTGCCGTCATCCACAATTTATGAAACATTTTATCAGTCAGTATTTTCAATCTCGTTTTTTTCAATTTCTCTTACCTGCCTTATTTTATTTCTTTTTTATATCATTATTCATAATCATTTGATATTATATATCTGTGTATGATCCTTTTATTAACCCGTGAAACATTATGTTATCCGGATTATCAATTTTAATACCACGTATTACGTGGTATTGTTTTTTATAAATCAATGAATTTATGCGTTGTCTATCAATTTTAATATTTTTTTATTTTCAATATCGTTTCACATTATGTAAATCTTTATCTCTTAAAGCCACGTAAT
>JAILKH010000199.1 GCA_024693925.1 Lachnospiraceae bacterium
TCAGATGTATTTACCATGATGTCTTTCCGGGAAGGTATGCCGCGGTCACTGCTTGAAGCCATGGATCTCGGATTGCCATGCGTAGGCTCAGATACAAGGGGAATCCGGGATCTGATTGATGAGAATGGCGGATTCCTTTGCCCTCCATCCGACGCGTCAGCTTTTTCCGATGCCTTCAGGAATCTGATGGAAAACCCGGAAACCGGAAAAAGAATGGGAGAGTATAACCGGGGAAAGGTGCAGGAGTATTCTGCAGAGGTTGTAAAAAAGGAATTGTATGATATTTACAGAGAGGTATTCGGTAAAAGATGAGTATCATCGATAGGATGAAAAAAGCAATAACCGGCGGAGACTGGTTTGTCGCTTTTCGGGACAAAGAAAGCGAAGAGTGGAAGATTGCAAAAATGCCGGAGAATCAGTGGTGTGCAGATCCGTTTGTGTTTGAGGATGGGGGTACACACTATATTTTTGTTGAACAGTATCTGAAAGAAAAAGACAAGGGATGTATCGGATATTTTACGTTTGAAAACGGGGAACCTGTCAATCGGGGAATAATCATCGAGAACAGTTATCATATGAGTTATCCGGATGTTTTTTGTTACAATAACCATTATTATATGATCCCGGAGACGTCTGCAAACGGAACAGTTGATCTTTATACAGCAGATCATTTTCCGGATCGATGGCATAAAGAGAAAACGCTGATTAACGGAAAAAAACTGGTTGATTCGACGGTCTGGCAGAATGGAGAAGATTATTATCTGATCAGTTATTCCATGACAGGCGGTTATGAAATCCAGGTTTATACCCTTGACATGGAGAAACAGGATTTAAGGTTGTTATCTACAAAACAGTATGAAAAAAATACTGCCAGACCCGGCGGAAGACTATTCACAGAAAACGGAAAGTTGATGCGTCCTGCACAGGACTGTTCCCGGAAATATGGAGAGGAATTGATCATTTATCAGGTAGATGAAATAAACAAGGCTGGTGAATTCGTGGAACATGAGGTAAGACGAATAACAGCAAACACGTTGCAGCTTGAGAATAATCCTGAACGAATTCACCAACTAACCTGTGACAGCAGATATGAAGTGGCAGATGTTTATAAGGAAAAACTGGATTTTCTTCATGCTCCCAGAATTCTTCTCAGATCCAGAAGAAAATGAGGAAGCAGGCCGGTGAGTCTGCAAGGGAGGTATATTGAATTATGAATGTGGTTTTAATACGATCCAATCCGGTGAAACCATGTCCAAGAACAGAAAAAATGGCAGGGAGTCTTATCAGACGGGGATACGGAGTGACAGTCATTGCGTGGGACCGGGATTCCGATTATCCGCCGAAGGAAGAAAAACTGGAGCTGGGGGATATCAGCTGCCGTATTATCCGAATCGGGCTGAAAGGACAATTTGCAGGAGGATTTCGGAAGAATCTGAAAAGCCTGTTGAAATTCCAACGCTTTATCTATCAATGGCTGAAAGAAAACAGAAATGAATATGATACGGTTTATGCGATTGACCTGGATACAGCCTATATAGCACAAAAAGCAGCGAACAGATTTCATAAAGTATTTGTTTATGATATCGCAGACTATTACAGTAATGGTCATGGATATACCGGCATTCTTATGAAGCTTTCGAACCAAATTGAAAATAGGGTAATAAATAAAGCATTTGCCACGGTTATTTGTACAGAAGAAAGAAAAGAAGAGATTAAGAAAACCCATCCAAAGCGTCTTTATATTATCCATAATACCCCAAATCTTTCGGCTGAGCCATACATACCGGAAAAACACGAACGAGTACGATTTGCATATATTGGTGTGTTCGGGAATACGCGCTTTTTACCAGAATTGACGGAATATATCGCAAAACGGAAGGATTGTGAATTACATATTGGTGGATTTGGTGCCAATATGGAAGCGTACTTTAAGAAAATGGCAGCGGAACATGACAATATAGTTTATTATGGAAGAACTCCGTATACGAAAACGATTGAAATTGAGAGGGAAAGTGATATCCTTCCTATTATCTACGATCCATCTCTTCTTAATCATGTTTATGCAGCACCAAATAAGTTTTATGAAGCTTTAGCATTAGGGAAACCCATGATTATGGCAAAAGGGACCGGAATGTCTTCAATTGTCGAAAAATACTATCTTGGGGAGACTATGGAGTATAACATCGCGGGGTTAGAAAAGGCGGTTAATAATCTGATAAGTAAAAGAAACCAATGGGATGAAATTGGGAGCAGAGAACAGGAAATATACAAAACAAGATATTCATGGGTAGAAATGGAGAAGAGGATCGATGAACTATATTCGGAAATTATAAAGGAACTTAAACAGTAAGCGATAATATATTCGATTGCTTTAAGACTATAACAACTTGTATTTGATAATAAATTTCAATTTAGTTTATCGAGGAAATACATGCGAACTATAGAAAAGTATCTAATTGCACTTTATTTTTTCATCAGCCCAGTAGAGATTGCGTTACATTTGTTGGTAACCTCATCTACAAAATATATAGGGTTGCTGATACTATTGGTTGAAGCTTGTGTTTTAGTATCAAGAAGTAGGGAATCAGTAATAAGTCTTTCTTTTAGTAGCATGGCTATTATCCTGTGGACAGTTTACTGTATTATATCTCTTACGTGGGTCAGCATTAATGAACATACATACGAATATATAACAACATATGTGTTAATGAGCGCATTGCTGTTAGTAACAACTTTTGAATTGTGGGATTCAAAGACAATTAAGTTGTTTAAAAATTCATATCTATTGGGAAGTTTGCTTATGGCAATTGTTTCGATTGCCTTTGCTGGAGGTAAATATCTTGATCGTGAAACAGTTGTAATAATGGGCAGAGAGTGTGATCCTAATCAAGTCGCTGCTAACATTTTACCAGGAATCGTTATTTTTCTAGACTATGCATTAAGAAAGCAAAAAAAATTAATAATTAATTTTTTGGGGTATATGGGAGCTGCTTTTTGCATTTATGCAATTTTTATGACAGGCTCAAGAGGAGGGTTTGTTGGACTGTCAATAAGTATATTATCCGTACTAATTATTTCAATTAGAAATAAACGACTTACTGTTACTCATGTCATCTTCGCTGTTCTCATAAGCATCATAGGTTTTAGCTTAATGCTTAGAAATCAGAATTGGAGGGTTTTAGACTTTGAATCGTATACTGGTACATATGCAAACGGAAGTAGCCGGACGGTAATTTGGAAAAAACTTTTGGAATCATTTGACATAAGTTGGCTATGGGGACATGGAGTGAGTGGATCACTTAATTATTTTCAGAATGTAGTAGGAAAGCCTATAGCTGTTCATAATACATTTCTTCTAGTACTCTACGAAGTGGGCATTTTAGGATTTGGAATATATATCTTTTCATATGTGAATATGGCATATTATCATAGGAAAAATGCAGTCTTATTTTCTATTCTTGTTGGATCATTGGTATGCTCGATTTTTTTAGATGCATTAAATTTACGATATATTTGGAATAGTT
>JAILKH010000014.1 GCA_024693925.1 Lachnospiraceae bacterium
TGCTTTCTCGCGAGTGAGTTTTAAGTTTTTTATCATCATTTTTACCATAAAACCGCCGGCATTGTGTTAATTCCGAATAACATATATAATAAAGAAGTATATTGATTTACAGAAAACGTCTTTCATATTTTAATACGCTAAAGGGGGATAAAACTTATGGGACGTGCATCTACAAAAGAAAATAAATCTATTTATCAGACTACCCGCGAAAACTTAAAACTCACTCGCGAGAAAGCATCTGAAATGCTTGATTTTATCTCTCCCGAAAGAATTGAAAAGATTGAAAACGGAAAGGTAAAGGTTCAGCCGGATGATGTTCTTGCCCTTGCAGAATGCTATAAAGCTCCCGGCCTTTGTAATTATTATTGTTCTAATGAATGCCCTATCGGGCAAAAATATGTTCCCGAAATTCCTGTAAAAGATTTGGCTCAGATCACTGTGGAAACCCTGAATTCACTGAATAAAATAAACAAAGAAAAGGATCGTTTCCTGGAGATCATCGAAGACGGTACCATCACCGATGATGAAATAGCTGATTTTATTTCCATAAAAAATACTTTGGATAAGATATCTCTGTCCGTAAATACGCTTCAGCTTTGGATAGATCAGGCAATCGCCGACGGAAATCTTGAAAAGAAATACTTTGCCCAACAATAAAGTATTTATTATGCAAATCTTTTGATCACATCTTCAAGTGCACCGATCTGGATCGGCTTTGTCAGAAATTCGTCAAATCCGGCTGATATATAAAGCTCTCTGGCTCCCTGAATTGCATTTGCCGTAAGTGCAACAACCTTTGTTTTCTTACCTTCTTTTTTCAGCTCCCGTTCTCTGAAAAGCCTGAGCGTTTCTATACCATCCATATCAGGCATCATATGATCAAGGAAAATAATATCATATTCATTGTTCTCCGTTATTTTAAGCATGGCTTCACCGCTGTATACTTCATCTATCTTCATTTCCGTTTTCTTAAGAAGAAGAGTAAATACCCGGCAGTTAACCTTATTATCATCAACCACCAGAACCTTCATCCCCGGCAAAAACAGAGTTTCTTCATTATCCTCCGTTTCCTCTGCCGTTTTATGACTGTTAAACTCTCCTATGGGATTAGGGTCTACTATCCTCTGTTTTATGGTAAATGAGAATTTAGAACCTTTAGAGTACTCACTCTCAACCTCAAGCCTTGAACCCATCATAGCAAGAAGAGACTTGGTAATACTCATACCAAGACCGGTACCTTCAACATTACGGTTTCTGTATTCTTCAATTCTCTGATATTCACCGAATAACCTTTCCATATCCTCGGGTTTTATTCCAATCCCCGTATCTTCCACAATAAAGGTAAGATACATTACTTCATAATCCTCTTTACCCTTTACACAGAAATTCACGCTTCCCTCATTGGTATATTTAACGGCATTGCTCAACAGATTAACGATCACCTGTCTTATCTTCATCTCATCACCGGACAATACAGAGGGAAGAGAACTTTCAACATCAATATTTAACTTAAGCTTCTTCTCGCTTGCCTTAAGCGTCACCATATTGATACAATCATATATAAGATCCACTAAATTATATTCAACATCTATTATCTCCATTCTTCCGGCTCTTATCCTTGACAGATCAAGAATATCATTGACCAGGGTAAGAAGCGTCTCTCCCGCACTCTTGACATCCGCAGAATACTTCCTTATTTCCGGCTCTTTACTTTCCCGAAGGATCATAGTATTCATACCAAGCATTGTATTAATAGGGGTACGTATTTCATGGGACATATTAGCAAGGAAACGCGCCTCCGCTTCACTTGCCATTTCCGCAGCCTTCTTATCACGGTCTATCTTCATTATATCCTGAAGAGTATTGGCTATGGATATGAATAACATATATATAAGCCCCACCGATAGCAGCGTTGTATGAAATTCATCATTCTTCATAAAATACACTATGATCTGTCCGGTGGATGCTACCACTATTCCAAGCATACCAAGTGCCACAAGAAAATATTCCTTAACTCTTCCCGTGATCACGTCCTTTATCATAGTCCCGATAATTATTGTAATGGTTATAAAACAGGTAATTGCCATCGCGATAAAACTCTCCGAGAAATCTATGATCTTAAATATATGCAGGAACAAACAGACACCGCAGTTTATTATGGCTATATAACCTGCTGCCAGATACAGCTTATGATAAATCTCTTTCTGTATTTTATCCATATAGATAATAAAAGGAATGGGTAATAGCAGCAAAGCCGCAAATGTCATATTATTAATAACGGAGACCGCCGGAAAAATAAGCTGTCGGATCTGGATATTTGCAACCAGCCATACCGCCACAAGTGTTATCGCACATCCAAGATACATAAGCGTTAACTTTCTTCTTTGAACAATGCCTATAAAAAAACATATTGTGGTACTGAGTATACCCAGAAGCAGAGTAAGAACGGCAACTACCATCTCCGGACCGATTTTTTTGGCCAGACCATACCATACAGACATCCTGCTTCCCATTGTTACCGGATATAATACCCCCGAAAAGGTGGAATCCGACACAGCTTCAACGGTAAGATATTTACCTGCATCCTCCGGCTTAAGATCAAAAAATACATATGCCGGGGAAGTATACTTTCCGATGAATCTGGTATCTTTTGTAGAATACTCAACTCTTAATTCATCACCCGCATACATCTTCATATCCTGTCTTGCGGTATGAAAACAAAGACTCTCTCTGCTGATCATATATTCATCGATCATGGTCCTTATAATCACTGTTTCACCCCGCTTTACATCAAGGTTCACGGGTAAAGTGATCTGTGTGACGGAGCCGTCCTCATGTATCCATTCCCATACTCCGTTGTATACTTCGGTTTGATAATCATTACTCGGTGCATCCTTTGGAAAAAAAATTATCCCGACAAAAAAATATCCAAAGATCATAACCGAAAAAATTGTAAAGAAAATCTTAATAATTTTCATCCGATTCTCCCAGCCTGTACTATATAAAAAATATATTAAATTCTTTATGTGTTAAATACAGAATAACCCTTAAAAATATTTTTATCAATCTTATATCTGTAATTGAAGGGAAAACAGAAGAAAATTACAGATATTCCTAATTACCCTTAACAGTCTTCACCATTTATGCTATCATATTTTGTAAAATCATACTTAACAATATTACATATAATATAAAATCATCTATATAAATAATGAATCAAGGGGAGAATTATGAAAAAAAACATTACCAAATCCGTCTCACGATCAGTCAATACTTCCTATCATCATAATTATGGACCATTATGTCTGTTTTTGCTATGCCTCATCTTAGCGTGGTCTGTAGCGGGATGCGGAAAAAACGATTCTGCGGTAAATACGTCTTCAGACAATGCGGGTAACGAAGCAGCCTCCGAAGAAAAGAATAAAGACATCTCCTCTTCCGATAACAAAGTTAATGATGAGGAAAAGGCCGCGTCATCCGATAAAGAAACTTCCGAAAACAAGACAGAAGATAATGAAATTTCACCTATAAAAGATATGGTCGGAGAATGGGAATTTATATACGGAAATTATCATTCAGAATATGCCAATGGAGAGATCAACGATAATTGTACACTGATAACCGATGAATTTGTCCCGGAAACCAGGCTTAGAGTCCGCGAAGAGCACGGCGGGTACAAGGTGGATTACAAATTCAGCGGATATGAAAATGAACAACGGATTTACGGTGACGATCTTGTATATATAAATGAAAGCGCTTATAAAAATTGTCCAAATGAAGAATGGTGCGCTCAATTTAAGGATCCCTATCTGGACGGGGATACAACCATAAGAAAAGTATCTCTCACAAGTGATGATGTTTTGATCTTATCGGAAGAATTCTTTCCTGATGAACCCAACAAAGAAGATGATGAATACTTCTGTACTTATGCGGTAACAACAAATTATTATCTTCGTTCCGACTCACCAAGGCTTATCAAAAAAGAGGATCTGGCTTTCTTTGATACCGTTACCGTATCCAACGAAAAAGAGCTTTTAAATAATATCACTAACAATCGTAAGATCATCCTTAAAGAAGGTACTTACGATCTTTCGAAAATGCCGTCATCCGTAATAAACAATAACTATGTGGATTTTGAATATGATCATTATAAAATAGAACACGTTTCAAATCTGTGCTTCGAGGCTGAAGAAGGTGCAAAGGTCCTTATCTGCGTTAAAGACCCTTATGCTCCTGTCCTTGACTTTACGGACTGTAATCATATATCCCTTAGGGGACTCACCGCAGGGCATGACGTAGAACCCGGTACCTGCAGCGGAAGTGTATTATATTTCAACTCT
>JAILKH010000018.1 GCA_024693925.1 Lachnospiraceae bacterium
TACTTCAGTTAGATTAAGGAACCAACTTATATATTCGGTGTTTGTAAGAGATTACGGCAAAAACGGTACCTTTAATGATGTAACGAAAGATCTGCAACGGATCAAGATGCTGGGAACGGATATGATATGGCTTATGCCCATCCATCCGATCGGAGAAACAGGAAGGAAAGGCAGAGAAGGATCTCCTTATGCCATTAAAGATTACAGAGCCGTTAATCCTTCCTATGGAACAATGAAAGATTTCATTCACCTAACCGAAGAAATACACAGGCTTAACATGAAATGTATAATTGATGTTGTCTACAATCATACTTCTCCCGACTCGGTTCTTGCAAAAGAACATCCCGAATGGTTTCATCAGGATGAAGATGGTAAACCGATTGCTAGAGTAAAAGAATGGTGGGATATAGTTGATCTTGACTATAAACATAAAGAATTATGGGATTATCAGATAGAAACTCTTCAATTCTGGGCAAAATATGTTGACGGATTTCGATGTGACGTTGCCCCCTTTGTACCTCTTGAATTCTGGCAACAGGCAAGATCGGCCGTTGAAAAGGTCCGGCCCGGCGCATACTGGCTGGCCGAAAGCGTTGAACCTCAGTTTATTAGAAATATCAGAAGCACCGGCGAATTATGTTTATCGGATTCGGAATTATATCAGGTTTTTGATGCCTGTTATGATTATGATATCTATCATGCATTTTCCGATTATCTTCTGGGAACCGGCTCCCTGGAAAAATATCTTTATCTTTTAAATCTTCAGGAATCAATATATCCCGAAAACTACATTAAACTGCATTTTACCGAAAATCATGACCGTACAAGAACCGCTGCTCTTATTCCCGATTTAAGACGAAGGAAGCATGTGACAGCCTTTTCTTTATTTCAAAAAGGGGCTGCACTTATTTATAACGGTCAGGAATACAGCGCGGACGAATATGCGGATATATTTGAAAAAAAACCGATTGACCGGTCAAAGGATGATATATCCGATCTTATATTCAAAATGAGCCGGATAAAAAAGCTTGATATTTCGGCCTTCGGCAGCTTTACCGCTACCGAAATAAGCGAAGGCATGGTATGTGCCGTTTATACCTATGGAGAAAAGAAAATGATCGGACTGTTCTCAATCGGTTCTAAAGCAGCGGCAGTTAATATAGGACTTCCGGACGGCAGCTACCTAAATGAATATGATAATAAAAAAATATATATAAACGATGGGATCATACCTGTATATGAAGATCCGGTAATTATAATTACCTGAGAAATGTTAAACCCGGCAGATCCGCATCCCGTCATAATTTATTATTTCAGTTTTTTATAGGCGGTAAGACGCATGGTAATAAAGCATGCCAGGCCGCCTATAACATTGGAGACAGGTTCCGCAAGGAAAACTCCCTTAACACCAAAGCCCGCTGCGGGAAGTATAAGGGTTAAGGGAACAACAATAAATGCTTTTCTCAGCAGGGAAAAAAAGATAGCATGTTTTGCATCTCCCAAAGCCTGGAAGCTTGACTGTCCCGCAAATTGGAGAGCCATAAAAACAAAACCGAAAAAATATATCTTAAGTGCGTCTATCCCTGCATCCAAAAGCAGGATATCCTCTGAAAATAACGCAAAAAAGAAATGCGGAAAAGCAATGACTGCCAGCCAGGCAAACATTGTATATACCACTCCGAGTACCGTATTAAAATTGATCCCGGCTCTTGCCCGCTTGTAATCCTTTGCTCCGTAATTATAACTTATAACCGGCTGTGCTCCGCTTATTATACCGTTTATGGGAAGTATAAAGATCTCTCTCACCGAATTGGTTACCGTCATAATACCCACATATAAATCTCCTCCATATACGGAAAGTGTGGAATTACAAACTACCTGCACCGCGAAATTTGTACCCTGCATAATAAAATTGGAAGCGCCCAGCCTGCATATATCAATGGTAATACGTTTGTCAAGCTTCACATTTTCCTTTATAAGCGGTACAGGTATATCCCTGCGTATAAGAAAACGCATAACCCAGATCGCTGAAATGATCTGACTTATTACCGTAGCAAGTGCAGCTCCCGAAACCCCCAGCTTAAAACCGAAAATAAACAGGGGATCCAGAAGCATATTCAGCACTGCTCCTATAACCGTTGAAAGCATACCGGTCCCGGGATAGCCCTGAGCACTTATGTAACCGTTAAGGCCGGTGGCGATCATGGAAAATAAAGTACCGAATAAATAAATCCTTAAATACCTCTGTGCATAAACAAATGAAGTATCGCTTGCTCCAAAGGCATACAGAACCGGTTTGGAAAATATAAAGCATAAAAGCATAAGGATCATTCCGCTCACTGATAACAGGGCAAAAGAATTACCCAATATCCTTCCGGCTCTTTCCTTATTACCTCGTCCTCTTTCAATTGAAAATAATGGTATACCTCCATGGCCAAACAGGGCAGTAAAGGCCATTATAAGGGTTATTACCGGAAAAGTCAGTCCCACTCCGGTCAGAGCCAGACTATGCCCCTCGCCCATATGTCCCAGATATATTCTGTCAATAACATTATACAGAAGCTGGACAAACTGAGCCACGGTCAGGGGAATTGCCTGTGATATGATGCATTTCCATACCGGCCCCTTTGAAAAATCAATATTATTATGTCTTTTAAAAATCACTTTATTCTATTACGCTTTCATATTTTGTTTATAATCTTTATCGGAAGATAATATGGCTATTGCAACGGCCTTTTTCCCCGAAACCGGATTTACCGCAATCCTTCTCATAAAGGTATGGACCCTGGTATCATCATCTGTAAATATCACATCAAAACTCTTCTCATCGGTTTCCGAGCACTTTATAATCTTCTGAACAAAATTCTTTTTGTAACCTGCCGGAACCACATCCAGATCAAAAAACACATCACTAACCTTAATCTTTAGTATTTTTTCCGAAAAATCCCTGTAAGGCTGATTACTTCTTACTATACGAAGCGAATCCTCCGTTAATTCCAGGATAACGATAGGTATCGTGTTAAAAAAATGCTCCACATTGGTCCTGTCTTCAATTATTATACAATCCAGATCAAAGACATTTATCCTTCCTAAAACATCAAAATAAGAGGATTCCAGGGGATTCTCAAACCCGATCTGTTTACCTGTTTTGTATCTTTCAAAAATCTTTTCATAGGGCATGGGTTTCGCATAATAATATCCCTGAAACTTACAACAGCCTATCTCTTTAAGGAAATTCACATGTTCTATCGTTTCCACACCTTCACAAAGAGTTTCATATCCAAGAGCAGTGATCATTCTCATTAATGCCGTAAGGATGACTTTATTATTAACATTATCCTCTAAATTCTGCAAAAAGAGCATATCAAACTTAATAACATCAAAATCCAGATTTTGCAAAAACTCAAGGGAGGAATAACCGCTTCCAAAATCATCCATCCATACACTGAACCCCAGTTTTTTCAACCTGGTTATCTGTTTCCTCATAAACTCAAAGTCTTCGGCAATAACACTTTCCGTTATTTCAAGAGTTATAAGGTCATGACTTATCCCTGCCCGATCTACCTTTTTGCAGATTTCACTGACTACATCACACTCATCAAAATCTACCCTGGAAAGATTAAGAGACTGAGGAACCAGATGCAAGCCTGCCTCCTGTGTTTTCTTAAGCTTATCTATAATAAGATCCAGCATAAACAGATCCAGTTTATATATAAGATGTGCCTCTTCCAGTATGGGAATAAAATCAGCGGGAGATAGAACCCCTTTTTCAGGATCGATCCATCTTGCCAGGGCTTCCTCATCACAGACTCTTCCGTTCAGCCCTCTGACTATAGGCTGATAATATGCCGATATCCATCCCTCGGAAATCGCTTTATCAAGATTAGAAATAATATATTCTCTCTTTTCCAGATCTTCCCGTATATCATTATTATAATATCTGATCTTGGAAACATATGAGTTTTTCAGCATATCACAGGCAATTTTCGCATTATCGCAGGCAATACTTATATCAAACTCCGCACTGTTAACAAGATAAACCCCCACTCTTACGGGAAGTGACTTACTGTTACCGCTGCTTTGCCAGTCCCTGAATATCTGATGCAATTTATCATCGATTCCACTCTCTTCCGTAAATACAGCAAAATGATCCTGCCCAAAACGGCTGCAGTTTTCATTACTGAAATAATTCACAAGAAGATCGGAGAAATTTCTTAAAAGACTGTCTCCAGCGGAAAATCCATGTTTAAGATTAAAATTCTTCATCCCGCTGAGATCAAAAAACAAAAATGCTACGATCCCGCCGTTTTTAATTATTTTCTTACAGCCTGCGGATGCAAGCTCAAGAAAATATGTCATGCTGGGCAATCCTGTCAGATTGTCATAATAACTTGCCCTGAGCAGACTCTCGGTACGAATGGCTTTTTTAAGTGCTTCGGTAAGCTCATTTCCATGGGGATCATCTTTTATAGAATAATTACCTTCATCAATATACCAGACAATTGCAAGCCTCTCTCCGGTTTCCGTATAAAAATGCTCTCCTACGGCATGTATCATGGTATATGTCTGCTCCTCAGCATCTGCACTTCTGTAGATCACATCATATCTGCCCCCTTCAGTGGCAAAACGATATGCCACATCCGCTATCCGGGCAGCATCCTCGGGATCTGTTTTTTGATACATATTATGATCCATATCATAATATGCTTTTTCCTTATCTTCATAATTGAAAAGCCTGCAAAAACCATCGGAAATTATAAGCGTAACAACACGCCTATCCAAAAACTGATATATTGCATAAGGAACAGGGGATTTTTCCAGTATTTTTCTTTCGGTTTCGTTATACTCGTATCTTTCCATCATCCACCTCAATTATATGTACTACTTAGATATTATTATATTAAGATAATAAAGTAAATAACATATTTTTTGATCTTTTAACACTAAATACATTACTTTTTTAAGAATATATGATATGATTATGTTTGTTTTTTATTAATAAAGTCACTCGGATATGAATATTCTATATAGGTATGTCTTATGAAACAAATCTTTAGTATTATAAATGCAGATTCCGTAAAATCCGTCTGGAAAAATCTTAACAGAACAATTTATGTGGGAGAACGTTTCAGATCCAATATGCTGGCTCTTACCTTTGTCAGTATTGTTACTGCCGTACTCGGATTTTCTTTAATTGTAATAGATATATTTTCACACCAGTTTCTTATGATAATCCCATCAATTATCACCATGGTCGCCGGAATTGCCTGTGCATATTTTTCCGATATCAAAAAAAATCGTAAAGCCGCCATTATAATACCCACGGTTTTTTGTGCCATTGCCTTTACCCTATATGCCTTTGGCGCCATAGGAAAGGGGTCCGCAATTCTTTGGTCCCTGCTGCTTCCCATCGGCATCAGTTATTTTGTAAATGTAAAATACGGGATCCTGCTTTCGGCATATCACAACCTCCTCTTTGCCGTAATCTTCTATACACCCCTTAATAAGACCTTAAGTCAATATTATACAGTGGTAACCCTGGAAACCGGCAGTAAGAGTATGCCCGACCTTAGTGTCCTGGAAAAAGCTATGTATTACATGGAGCAATCCATAAAACAGACTATCCGGGGAGTTGATATCGTTACAAAATATAACAGCTATCAGTTTCTCATAATCTTTATCGGCTCGGATAATGAAGGTGTCAAAAAAGCCATGGACAGAATATTCCGGGGATATTATAAAATGAATGTAAGCGGCGCTTTTACACCTTCATATACTATTGCAGATTCCGACGAAAGTACTCTGAAAGGAACGGTATAGATCACAACTCACGTAACAGATCCATTATGATATCATAATTCTCCCTTATATGAGGGAAAGTACAATCTATGCAGCTCTTTATCATTCGTCCGTTTTTCTCCTTCATAATATAATTTCCCGGACAATCCATATTATATAAAGGACAAAAACAAAACATACAATTAATATCCTCAATACCTTTATGACAGGGATAATATTCACAAGACCTGTTTGCAAAAAACTTACCTGAATTATTCATTTAAACCCTCCGCCTTAGCTTATCGGAAGCACAGTTTCCCGGTTTCCATACTACAAAACAAATGAAATGATAAATACAGGATTCTGAGCCATAAACATATGATAACCGCCTTTTAACTCCAGATTATTTACGGCTATCTGATTTATCATAATCTCTTTTGCTCCATACTCCTCCATCAACTCCGTACTTTCTTTAAGAGTCTCAAGACTTACCGAATTTATAACATAACGTATTCCTTTTTTTCTTAAATTAAGGTAAGCGATAATATCTTTAAGCTGTCCACCGCTTCCTCCGACAAAAACACAATCCGGCAAAGGAAGAGCTTCAAAGGTAAACGGAGCAATTCCCTCAATGACTTTAACATTAGGAAGCTTTAAACGCTTAATGTTCTCCTCAATAAGTAAAACCGCCTCTTCCTTTCTTTCAAAGGTATACACCGATACGGAAAGGTCGGTATATGCCGCTTCTATAGAAACACTACCCGTACCCCCTCCCACGTCATACATTACCTCTCCTTTCTTGAGTTTTAACCGTATGATACTTTCGTGACGGATACACTCTTTGGTCATCGGAATGCTGCCTCTTAAGAATTGCTCATCCCGAAGGACTCTGATAACCGGCTCTTTTAAATAAGCCTCATTTTTAAGAAAAAGAGTAAGGCTTCCCTCAGCGGAATAATCCACGGCTTCTTTTGCTTTTAATGATATTATTTCTTCGTTCTCATAAGAAAGATTACGACCCACAGTCATATCACAATCTATCCCGTTGTCAAGCATCAGCCTGCTGAGCCTGCATATATCCGAAGCATCCGATACAAGAGTAAAAACTTTTCTGTTGTATCGGATCAGCTCCAGAAGATAATATAAGGCATTAGCATCATTCTTTCCATGAAGACTATAGATTACCGCATCCTCATAGCTCTCATGGCATCTTGCCGCAAGAACGGATACAGCAGATATTCCCGGCAGAATGCTGATAACGGCATCGGGAAATTCTGAGGAAAGCTCGCTATAGGCCTTTTTGGCTCCGCTGCAGAAACCACTGTCTCCGCTAAATAAAACCACTGCATTTACATATCCGGAATTATTCTTTAAGACCGGGATTATATCCTTTGCAAGATATTTATCATATTTATTATCATGCTTAATATTCTCAAGTAATCTTTTTGAACCAAAGATTACCTCGGCCTTATTGATTATCTGTTTTAATTCATTTGTATTAAGATCGGGATTTCCGGGACCGTATCCGCAAAGCCATATCTTTAATCCCGGTTTATAACCTATGCTGTCAAGAATATGATCATAAGCCTTATTCAAACTGATCCCCTTTTCAGCGGACGGACGTTCTATAACATGAGCCATAATCCCAAGCTCCAAACAGGCCTGTATCTTTTCCTCATACCCGCCTGCCGCTCCGCTTTCCTTGGTTACAAGATGCTTAATATCATATTGTTTTATAATTGCCTTATTCAATTCACGGGAAAAAGGACCATGCATGGCAATTATATTACTTTGATCTATACCGGCCTCCCGGCAGGCAAGAAGACTCGTTTCCGTTGGAAGAACCCTTACAAAGCATCTTTTAAGAGTCTCTTCACTTAGCTTTGAGCAGAATAAAGAAAGCTCTTTGGAACCTGTAGTTATAAGAATATTACCCTCAGAGCCGGCAAATGCAGCAGAACATTCCTCAACGGAAGGATAACTGTTTAACATTCCATCCGGCGTTTTATCCCGGTCACGTACAACACGTATATATTCACTGCCGCAGATACCTGCGGCTGTTTTTATATTGTTTGTAACTTCCGTGGCATAAGGATGTGTCGCATCAATAATAATATCCTCCCATCCATAACCTTTGGCCTTCATAAATTCCGTCATTTCCAAAGCATCCATTCTTCCCGTATGAACACTCATATACGGATTACTTTCCATCATATCCCTGCCATAATCCGAAGCAACACAAACATCTGTATTTATCCCGCCATCACATAATTTTGATGCCAATATCCTTCCTTCCGTGGTACCGGAAAAGATCATTATCTTCTTCACTGTATTTTATATCCTCTCGGTGTTATAAGTTTACCGTTTTCAATCCGGGTATTGGTATTTCCTATAAATACCGTTACAAACATATCCACTTCTTTATATCTTAATTCCCCCAGTGTACATACTTCAACAGACCCTCCTTCTCTACCGATATTTCTTACATATCCGCAGCAAACATCCTTGGAAAGAACCGTCATAAGTATTTCACAGGCCCATTTAAGATAATCCTTTCGTTTATGGGAGGCAGGATTATATATCGCAATACAGAAATCACCTTTGGCTGCACATACAAGTCTTTTTTCTATTATTTCCCGGGGGGTAAGAAGATCGCTTAAGCTTATTACACAAAAATCATGATTCAGCGGTGCCCCAAGAATCGCAGCGCCACTTAAAGCCGCAGATATTCCCGGAATGATCTCTATATCCTCAAAATTCTCCGCCCCGGCAATTTCAAGCATAGGCGAAGCCATTCCATATACTCCCGGATCTCCGCTGCAGATAAGAGCTACTTTATGTCCCTCCATTGCAAGTTCCAGGCATTCCTTACATCTTTCAACTTCCATCCTCATTCCGTTGGAAATCAGTTTCTTATCCTTATACCTGTCCTTTATAAGCTCAATATAAGTGGAATATCCGATTATTATATCACACTCATTAAGGGCCTCCTTTGCCTGTACCGTCATCATGTTTTCATCTCCGGGCCCTATCCCTATCACATAGATCTTTCCCATATATCTGTACTTTCCTTATAATTTATTTACATATCCCGGATCGCGCCTTGCAACAGCCATAGTAATACCCGGTCCTGTGCTTTTCTTTATATAAAGTTTTCCTCCTGCTCCCGCACCGAGTACGGCTGCTCTTTCACATACATTATCAACACCCACAGTATTTTTTACAAAATCGGAGGAAGTAAAATTCCCCTGCACCCGGGAAAGTATCCCTGCTTCAAAAGTCAGAAGGGGCAGTCTGTATTTAGAACAAAAATCACGTATAGCCGGTTCATTTTCTTTTATATCTATAGTACAGACCGCATAGATCTCTTCAACTTTGATATCATTCTTATTTAAAAAATCCATAAAACACTGTTCTGCGGTCTTTATATCCGTATCCCTTTTCATTCCGATCCCAAAAGTATATTTTCGGGGTGATAACAAAAGGGAATACTCCCGGTCCGTTTCATCGGCAATAATAATATCCACAGGTTCTTTTGGGGGATAGTCCTTAATCGAAAGGGTAACCCTTTTACCTTCTATTGCTTTGGCGGAAACCTTTCCGATCCCTTCCCGGTTTCTTATGGTAAGTCCCTTTTCTATTGCAAAAACATCCGCACTGAAGGCATCATGAACATCCGTTGATGTTGTTATCACGGGAATTGCATCTATCAACTCAGCAACTGTTAAGGCAAGCTTATTAGCCATTCCCACATGCCCTGAAAGTATTGGGATCACAAACCTGCCGGAATCATCTATTACCAATACGGGAGAATCCTTTAACTTATCCCTAACATAAGGAGCTATAAGCCTTACCGCTATCCCCACCGCTCCGGTAAAGATTATAGCACTACCGTTCTCAAACAATCCCTTTACAAAAGCATCAAGGGACCCCCCTATCCTTTCAAATCCCGGAGAAACCTCCATAGAGTCTCCCGCAATATAAGCCTTACAGGGTTCTATTCCGGCTTTCATTGCCGCATTATTTAATTTAAGTATCGTTTCCTGTCCGTACCGTGTGAAACAGATAGCTGCCTTATTCATAAATATACCTTTCTTAGCCAAACCCGTTATAGCAATTATATTATGATCTTAATAACTCTTCAGCATTTTCCGTCTTACCCAGCAGACCCCATTGATTGGAATAGGTTATACATTCCACCTTAATAATACCCTTTGCCCGTTTATTCAGATAATAAGATATACGCTCCATTATATATTCCATGCACTTCCCGGCAATGCCTTCCTTATACAGGATTTCATAAGCTTCCTCCGTGGAAACACAGTTAAGAACAGCTTTAAGGCTCTCCTTAGAACCTCCCGAACGGATCGCCGCCGCTGCCATAAGTTCCATACGGCAGTCACCTTCTGCGGAATGAGTATTCATGATCCCACCGGAAACCTTTATAAGCTTTCCTATGTGTCCTACAAGCAAAACCTTCTTAAAACCCGCTTCCGACGCCATATCTATTGCCGGACCTATATAATTTGAACACTTAACAGCCTTTTCAAGATCATAACCATATTTTTCCTTCATAAAATTCATACCGTAATTGCCGGGAGATATAACGATATTTTCATATCCTTCCGCCTTTTTTTGACTAAGCTCAACCTTTATCGTTTCCAAGATTGCCCGGGTACTCATGGGCTCAACGATTCCCGTAGTTCCTATTATGGAAATACCGCCTAATATCCCCAGTCTTTTATTAAAAGTTTTCTCTGCAAGCTCCTCTCCTTCCGGTACATAAATGATCACATTTACGGAATCCCTGCAATCATAAAGCTCCATTACCTGCCTGACTTCTTTATCTATCATACTTCTCGGTACGGAATTTATGGCCGCATTCCCCACCGGCTGGTCAAGACCGGGACGGGTAACCCTGCCGACTCCCGGCCCGCCGTCAATATGGATATTTCCCATATTATCGCGGATAATCTCCACCCTTGCATAAATATATGCATTGTTTGTAATATCCGGATCATCCCCCGAATACTTCTTCACCCCACAGCTGCAGTTATCCTCGTTAACCTTTATATCCAGAATATCAGGAGTATAGGTAATACCTGCCGGAGTATCTATTTTTATTGATTTTTTTATATTCCCGGACAGAAGCATATAAATTGCCGCCTTTGCGGCGGCCGCTGCACAACTGCCTGTGGTAAAACCATAATTCATAAAAGACTTCCTTTGTTGCGTTTTTAAGGACCTGCCGGGATTTAGTGCATCATATACAGGATCGCATTACAGATTGCCGCCGCAACATTACTTCCTCCCTTGCGCCCCCGGTTTATTATATACGGAATATCGGTATCTATAATAAGCTCCTTAGCTGCCACCACATTTACAAAACCTACGGGAACACCTATTATAAATGCCGGCCGGTAGCCCTTTAAATAATGTTCATATAAGGTTATTAATGCAGTAGGGGCATTTCCTATTACATAAATCACCGGTGTTCCAAGGTCTATTGCCTTCTCCATACTGACAGAAGCTCTTGTTACCTCAGAAAGCTTTGCCTTTATAGCCACCTCTTCCTCTGCCATAAAGCACTGAGCCTTACAGCCAAATTGTTTCAAAACACCCTTATTTATCCCTGCCAAAGCCATATTTGTATCTGTTATGATACACGCTCCGTTTCTTATAAGTGCTTTGAAATCCTCAATTGCATTTTCGGAAAAAACAAGTGTATCCGCATAATCAAAATCCGCGGTTGTATGAATACATCTCTTTATAACGGATGCGGTATCTCCCGAAAGTTTGATACCCTTCTCTTTTAATTCCTCCGTAAGTATCTCAAAGCTTCTTTTTTCAATTTCGGAGGGTTTAACATATTCAATATCCATTTATGATCTCACCTATATTCTTAACAAGTATTTCATTAGAAGCATGATCCTTTACCGCAATCCGGTAAAACCCTTTGCCAAGCCCCTTGTAATCGCTGCAATCTCTTATTAAGATCCCTTTACCCAAAAGCTCTGTATACAGATCCTTATTATGTTTGATCAGCAGAAATGCCGTATCCGAATCAAAGACCCGGATCCCCAAGGCCTTAAGATGATCTGTTAAATATTTTCTTTCTTCACGGATCTTTATACCTGTGGCTCTTGCATGATCTCCCAAAAGGATAACCTCTGCGCAGGCCTCCATGGTATTTGAAGCTATAGCCGAAATATTCCACTCCGGAAGAACCGTCTTTAAGTCATTTATTTCATCTTCCCCGGCTATTACATATCCCATCCGTAATCCGGGAAGGGAAAAAAACTTGGTATAGGAACGTATTATAAATAAATTCTTATATTTTTTTATAAGCTTTGCGGCATTATATCTGTCCATACCTATATCCGACATTAAAATAAAACTCTGGTCAAGTATGACTTTGGTACCTGTTTTAAGGGTTTTATCAAGGATAGCCTCAAGGACAGCCTTATCAATCTGTCTGCCTGTGGGATTCCAGGGATCCGTCAAAAAAAGAAGATCCACAAATTCATCGATATATCCCAGTATCTCTTCCGTCAGCCCAAACTCTTCCTCTTCCTTAAGCATATATTCCGATATCCCGCAGGCTTTACAGCTTCTTAAGGCATGCCTGTAACCGCTAAAGCAGGGTTCGATAAGTAATGCTTTTTCAGGCTCACAGGCCTTAACCGTCGCCATAATCAGCTGAGAAGCTCCCGCACCCGCATAGATTTCCGAGATACCGACCCCATCACTTTGAGCGATCCCGGAACGCAGGGATAACTGCAGGGGGTCCGGATAAAAACCGCATTTATCTATTCCTTCCCTGACCGCCTTCTCCACCGTGGGAGGAAGGGGCAGAGGATTAAGATTTACGGAAAAATCAATATTGACTTTATTTCTGTATATATCACCACCGTGTGCCATATATCCCCTATACGATAATTATCAGAATCACCATCGGAAGCATAAAAGACAACAGTAAAAGCAATTCCGATATAAACATAAGCAAATTGGAACGTTTGATATCTTCAACATCAATATGCCGGATATCATTCCCGATAAAGGGTTTGTCAACAAGTATACCCTCGTAATAAGAAGGCCCTCCCAGTCTGATATTTAAGGCACCGGCTACTGCACTTTCCGTCTGAGCGGAATTGGGACTTGTATGATTATATCTGTCTCTTCTCCATATACGGTATGCAGACCCTCCGTCATAGGCTTTGGAAAACAGCCGTAAAATATACGCTGATATTATTATATACATAGCACTGATCCTTGAGGGAACATAATTGGCAGCATCATCCAGCTTAGCGGCTGCCCTGCCAAAATACAGAAATTTTTCATTCTTATATCCCACCATGGAATCCATAGTATTTACGGCCTTATATAACATACCTGCCACCGGCCCTCCTATGATCAGAAAAAGGAGTGGGGCAAGTACACCATCCGAAGTGTTCTCGGCTACCGTTTCCACCCCTGCTCTTATTATACCATCTTCATTAAGCCTGCCGGTATCTCTTCCTACGATCATGGAAAGATCATAACGCGCCTTTTCAATATCCCGGAGCTTTATAGCATTATATACCTTAATACTTTCCGTATACAAACTTCTTGCGGCAAGTATATAGCAGGTCAGGATTGATTCCGCTATCATCCCCGGTATAATATTGATCTTATAACAGCCCGCAATTACCAGAGTGGTTGACATAACTACGAAGGTACAGACAATAAACACCATAAGCCGGCCATACCGTAATTCCCGGCCTGTCTCTCCTTCCGCTTTTTTCTTATAATGTCCGGTAAGTAAGTTTATAAGCTTACCTATTCCCGTAACAGGATGGGGAATATTATGGGGATCACCTGTCAGAAGATCCATAAGATAACCGGTCACCAATGCGATCATATGTAAAATCAAGTATTTTTTCATCATCCACTACCAGATCCAATATATATCCGTCCAGATTATCAACCCAAAAATCATAATAATCCTTACAAAGGAGGGAACTCATTATAGCCATAATATTTCCTCCATGACATACGATAAAAATATCATTTATATTTCTCTGTAATACTATATCACAAAATGCTTTCATACTGCGCTCAATAAAGGAAGTCCTGCTTTCTCCTCCGGGAATATCACAGTCTCCCTGTGTATTGAGAAAATGTATATAGGCCTCATTATCCTTTAACTCCTCATAGGTCTTCCCCTCAAATACACCAAAATCAATTTCCTTAAGACCGTCTGCTTTTTTTATATCACAATCCCCAAACAGAAACCCGGCCGTCTCACAGGCCCTTTTAAGAGGACTGCTTACGATCACCGATTTGGTTAACATAAATCTGCCGATATTCTCTTTAAGCTTTTCCATACACTTAATATCCGAAGAATTAAGCGGACGGTCTGTTGCGCACCCCTCATATCGCTTCTCAAGATTTCCGTCGGTTTTTCCATGTCTTAGAAGAATACATCTTCCCGTTCTTATAACACGGTCCGCTTTATTTTTTAAATGCTCATTGATCATATTAAGAAGCCGGATATAAACAAGGGTCATATTATCCATATTAGGGGATTCTTCATATATACTGCTTACAACCAGAAGATCCTTTACCCTGTTATTTAAATAATCTATGTCCTCCTCTATTTTCTCTGCCAGGGACTGCAGCAAAAAATGTATCCTGTCCGGGGCTTTTTCCTTTTTAAGCCTGTCCATCAGCTCCCTGTTAAGAGGATTTTCATACAGCTCATTTCCCGCAAGATTGGCTGCACATTCAAGAAGAAGTGTACTCTTATCCGGCTCCTCCATCAAGGACAGGGTTTTTTTAATATCATAAGGACATTCAAGGGTAATAAAACCTTTATCCTTTCTTAAAGCTCTGTGCCTTTGGACCCTGAGTTCCCCCTCTTTATCGTAAATCTTCATTGTCGCAAGATAGTACCTGTTTATACCCTGCGAATTAACGGCTTCTTTTTCCGCCTGTTTTGATTTTCCGCTGTTTGCTTTTCCGATTATAAATGTTAACATTTTTTATCCTTATTAAACACTACAATGGACGGTTCTTATAAAAGAACCGTCCCTGTTATTATCTTATTCAGATGTTAAAATATCCATTATCTCATCAAAACTTAAAGCTCCTTCACTCATATCGACTCTGTCCTTAAAGGAGAAACCGAACTCTTTTTCAAGGTCCTTTGCCTCCGGGATCGAGTCGGGCGAATACAGATCTTCATCTTCATCAACGCTTTTCTTAACCTTTACCTCATTACCTTCACTATCAATATAAGTCAGTTCATAAGAGAAAGGATCCTTGGCATCCTCGGACCAGGACAGATCAATATAGTCATATCTGAAGCATTCTGCATAATCCGTTCCGTCCTTTTTGTATCCGATCGTGTATTGGCTGCCCATCTGACCGCCGCTTTTAAAATACATATTGCCTTTTTCTATATAGCTGTCATTCTTTCCTTCACAGCCCGCACTGGTATAGTACATTTCCTCCTCATCGGCTTCATAAGAATCAATTAAAACCACATATGCGGATTCCCCATCAATATATGTATACAGATCAATGCAGTACCAGCCGGAATCATCTCCGAAAAGAGCAAGCTCCGGTATATCGTCATCATCTATATATACAAGATTGTATTTAATATTATCATCCTTTCCATGATCCTCTTCCCAGATCTCTACGATCTCACGATATGCCTCTTTCCAATTATCATCACCGGTAGCTTCTTTTGATATTCCACCGGCATCTCTCGTTATCTCTTCCTCATCCTTGATTTCTTCGTCTTCTTTGATCTCTTCCCCTTCCTTATTTCCTTCAGCCTTTTTAGTAGCTTCCGCTTCCTTATTTCCGGCTTCCGGGGTCCCTCCACAGGCGGCCAGACTTAATGAAAACATCAAAAGGGATAGAATTAAATATTTTTTCATTTTTTCTCCTTTAAACATTATCTGGCTCCTCCACACACAACAGGAGACACCCTGTTAAATGCATCTTTTGATCCGTAGGTATAGAATTTATTGATCATCATCAAATAAATGGTTCCGTCTTTAAACCTTGAAAAATTAATAACGGAAGAGCACTGTATATCATATCTGCCGTTCCACAGATTTGCCGTAACTCTTGACACAATATCTTTCTTGGGATTATATACACGCTTTATATCTGCCGCCGACTCTGCTTTTCCGTAAAAATACTGGAAATCCTGCATCAGATAATGATCTGCATATTTATCCACGAAACTTTTGGCATCACCGCTCCAATTCTGATAATCAAGAGTAATATTTCTGCCCGTCACATACCCTTCGGTACCATCGTATACATACAAAAAATCACCATCTGCGTTTGCATAATATTGATATGGATATTTTAAATATGTATGCCTGGATGGGGATCTTAATTCATACAAACCCTTGCCGGCATCTTTATACTGCAGATCATCTCCCGAACCGGACCCGCCGGCTCTTGCTACGTTATCACCTCCTGTTGACGCGGCAATCTCATTTTCGGGAACATAGGGAACCATAATATCTCCCTCATCATCCTTAAGTCTTACCTTGCTTTCAATCTGCAGATATTGGGATGATTCCTCCCCCTCTTCCTTAGCCTCTATGGTCGTACCGTCAACAGTATATTCTCCTTCGGAAACTATATCATCACTCTGTATTTCATGGATCTCAAAACGACCGGAATCATAAAAGGCCAGATAAATATCTTCATAATCCGCATACTTCCAACATCCGGCTATATCGGACGCTTTATAATCCGTTTCGGAATCAAGTCCGGAGGCTCTGGTTACGTATTCCTCATCCGTTTCCTTCTCACCTTCGTTAACTGCTTCCACGTATTCATCTTCCGCTTCTGTATTCTCGGAAGTCTCATCCTTGTATTCATCCTTTAATTCCGAAGCCATACCTGTTTTATCAATCTGGAATTCCCCCTCATCCGAATCCTTAAGCTCCGTAAGATCCATTAATTCAATGCTTTCAAGCTCATCCTCATAGAACTCTTCATTATCCTCATAAAAATCAATGGGGCAACTGTAGCCATAGTAAAAAGTATAATTATCGGTAAGGATAACTTCACCGACACCACAGGTACTATCTTCATTGGAACCCCATTCCCAGGCTACTTCATAAACCGGATATGTTAATTCACCGGAAAGATCTTCATTTGCTTCAACTTCGGTAACACTGCATTCAGGTTTAACCTTTGCCGATACAAACCCTTTTACATACTCTTCGGCACTCTGATCCTCTTCCATGGTATTTGGAGCAGACATATTTATAATGACCGTAAGTCCGTCCTCTGTCATATCCTCATAGAAATATGTCCCATCCTCATTATTCTCATTTGTTAAGTTTGTCAATCCGGAATATCCTTTTGCTTTAACCGCAAGGGTATTCACAGCCTCCGAGACTTCTAAATCCTCACCGGCTTCCGGTTCTTCTACGATTTCCTCCTCTGCCTCAAGATCCCCGATGTTATTTTCATCTTCTTTTACATTTTCTTCAGATGATTCTACCGGCACATAGGTAACATTACAACCTGCAAGCATGGCTGCAATAACACCACCCACCAGCAAAGACACAACCCAGTTTCTCTTTTTCATAATCCTCACACCCTCCTGTCAGATACATACTCTTATATGGTATAACCCTGAAATCCATACAGAAATATCCCACACCCATTTCCGGATATCATCAAAGTCACAACCATACAACACTCACACTATCCTATATCATATTAATATTAAATGATACATACTAAAAGTATATTTTTTAAATAACAAATTATCACATGGTCTGTCCTTCCATCCAATCCGTATAATAAATATTTCCGTACACATCCTCCATGGAATAACGGATATAAGCCTTAGCATCCTCTATCACACTATAACCCACCCTTAATCCATCCTTTGAAACCGTTATGGGATCCCCCAGCTGACATATTTCTCCTACTTCATCCTCATAATCATGGATGGTCGTAACAAAGGCGATCCTGTCTCCTTCTTTAAACTGTTTTAAATTTCTTACACTGTCACCACCTTCAAATTCCATATCATCATACACCCAGTAACCGCATATCGAAGCAGATCCGTTACCGGTTTCGGGCTGCAGAAGTTCAACTCTTATCCATACATAAACATCATCATTCAGTAAAGCGGGAACATACCCGTATTCATATGCGGTTTCATCTGTCATCATTCCCATATCCTGCATATAGAAGGGAACAAGATTATCATTAATGGTCATCCATATATTATCAAAATATGCCGAAATATATCCTTCCTGTGTAGTCTCGGACCAGGAATCGATTCCCAGCTCTATATAGCCGTTACCGTCATCCAGCCAGACTTCCATTCCGCAAAAAACCATCTTCTCCATCTGCTCGGGTGTAATATCAACAACATAGCCATCCTCCGTCTCAAGATACGGAACGGCTTCTTTAAACTCCGGCTGAACCTCCTTCGAATATAATCTGGCAAGTTCGGTATCATACCATTCCTCTGCGGAAAAATCCTCTCCCCCCTCAGAGTCCGGATCCGTTCCCGTCATAACAGTACAAAAGCCCGAAAGAAAATCACGGTATTCCCGGTCATACTCAAGTTTTTCAAGCAGCGAATACATTCTTGCATATTGATCCGGAAACTGACAGGGATAATACATTGCCAGCCCGTTCGCATACTTCATATTGGTCTTAAAATATAATACGGCATCGTTAACAGTCCCGGAAAGCGTCTCCTTATTACCGTAATCCGCTTTATCCGACAGATCTATGATATCTACCTGCTCATAATTGCCGTTTCCGAAACTTCTGGCATCATTTCTGGCTTTGGACAGCCTGTCAAACTGTTTATTCTCAAGACTGACCTTGAAATCCTTCAGGAAATCCAGCATCTGTGTATATACTTTATCTATCTGCTTCAGATCTATCAAAGATAAGGTATACAGATTTCCCTCTTTTTCATTTTCCGATGCAAAATCATCTATGATCCTCTTACCTATATCTTCAACCGGTATATCCGGCTCTTTTATAAGTTCGGCTACCCAGTTCGTATAATCCCAGCCGTTACCGGGCTCCATCTCCTCGGAGGCAATAAGATAATCCGAATAAGGAACAAGCATACGTGCCGTTTCAAGGGTTGCCATAAGACAGGCATCAAATCCTATAAATGCAAAATGCGCATCTACGGCTTCAAAAGCCTTCTGCAATTGATTAAGCCGCATCATGGAACCCTGAAAATTCTCATCGGCGCCATAGCCCATCACCGAACCTCCGCCGTGATCCCATAATATAAGACCATATCTGTCGGCAGGATATGCCTTAAATCCCCATTGCATAAATTCCGCCAGGGTTTCGGGTCTTGCCATATTTTCCATATCAAATTCATCCTTCAGGACCAGCTCGTCTTTTTCAATCTCATAACGCTGAAGCTTGTCCGGAGAAATACCGTAATCCTTACTCCACTGCTTTGCTCCTCCGGTCTGAATAATAATTTTAACCTTAGGATCATTTACCCCTGCGTTACTTATAGCATTGCTTATCTCATGAATATCCGCACTCCCAAGCCCGTTTTGCGACTCAAGATTCGATCCTACCATATAGATCATTATGACCGTATCAAGCTCACCTTTATAGACCTCAACGGGACGTGTTGATCCTACGGAGATCTTATCCTTTTCTCCGGTATCATCACTTCCCTTCTTCCCGGTAAATCCTCGTGTAACGGTTTCCTCCCCTACACTGTTGCCGGTATTTGATCCGCAGGCGGTTAACCCCGCAAACAGAACCACCAGGATCAGAAAATACTTAAATACATTTATCTTCATTTATTATCTCTCCCTACCCATGTCAGATATGAAGCTTTACTTTACCTATAAAAGATACCTTCGGATGTCTCCTCTTTTATCCAGTCCCAGCTTTCCCTTTACCGATGCAACCAGCTTCTTGGCATAAGGCATGGAAATATATAAAAGATCACATATTTCCCGGTCGGAACGAAACTCTCCCATAAGTCTGGCAACCTCTAATTCTCTTTCACTGAGAGGCTCCGTTAAGTCTTTTAATTTATTTTCATCAAGCTTCCCCTTACCCGGCTGATCCCCATAAAGGTCAATATACCGCTGAACCCTGGCTAACAGAACCTTCCCCGGAACAGGTTTTTTAAGATAATCTACCACATCTGCCTCTAAACCCTTACACTCCGAGGACTCATCTGTCATACCGGTAAGAAAGACCACCGGTATCCTTTTATTTTCATCATCCTCTTTTAAACGCTTAAGAACCTCATAACCATCCATACCCTGCATGGAAATATCAAGTAATATAAGCCGGGGTTTCTCTTCACTGCCGCTCAAAGCTATAAGAGCTTCCTCTCCCGAAGTATATGCGGCCACATCATAAACCGGCCCCAGCAGGCTTTTCATCAACGTCAGAACCTCAATATTATCATCTATTATCATAACTTTGCTTCGATCCATTATGTTTCTCCAATCTTTCCATAAGCAGCTTAAGTCCGTTATATACACGTTTATATTCATCCAAAATAACCGGATTCATTACTTTTGAATATTCATTATCCTTTCTGAATTCAACGGTTTCCGAAAGCTCCGAAAGAAAATACGCTCCCACTCCCTTGGATACTGATTTAAGAGAATGAATTTTAATATAATAATCTTCATAATCCTTACAATCCTTCAGACTCTGAATTTCCGAATCCGCATATTCTTCAAACAGCTCAACCCTTGTCAGAAATTCCCCGCTGTTACCCGCATTATATTCAAGAGCCAGCCTTAAGTCTATACCGTAAGGCATAAGAATATCCTTATAGCTTTCAACACTGACCGGGATCAATCCCCTTTCACCTTCGGTTTCCAGAGGGATCACTTTATCCGGCAAAAGACTGCTTATGGTCTCCAGTAATCTTTCACTGCTCAGCGGCTTTGAAAGAAATTCGGTGAAACCTTCCTGTAACAAACGTTCCTCGATCCCATTCATAATATCCGCACTTAGAACCACTACCGGAGCCGAAAATTCCGGATATTCATTTCGGATCCTCTTAAGAGTCTCAACCCCATCCATCTTAGGCATCCTAAGATCCATAAGTACCAGGTCGTAATCCTTTATATCTATCATTTCAAGTGCTTCATATCCGCTCTCAACATCATCGATCTGTATTAATGTGGATTCCAGAAAACCGTCTATGACTTTACGATTGTATATATTATCATCTACCACCAGGATATGGGCATTAGGTGCAACGAATTGTTTATAGGACCGGCTTTTGACCTTTGTATTCTTCTTATCGGGACTCTTACCCTTATCCCGCCCGCTCTCTTTTACGGGAAGTTTTACAATAAATTCCGTACCCTGACCTATAACACTCTCACATTCTATACTGCCTTCCATAGCATCCGCAAGATCCTTTACTATTGCCAGGCCCAGACCGGTTCCGCTGGTTTCCCGGTATATCTCCTGTACCCCTCTTTCAAAGGGTTTGAAAATATTCTCAAAATATTCTTCCGCTATCCCGATCCCGGTATCTTTGACTTTTATGATAAGCATCTCTTCATAACTTAAATTCAGCGATACCTTTCCGCTTTTTGTATATTTTACCGCATTACTCAGAAGATTATTTGTGATCTTACGGATTGCATTTTCATCTCCGAAATAAGTATCTGTATCGTTTATATCACATATATATTCAAATTCCAGTTCTTCCTTATCTGCCTGCAGAGACCACATTCTTGCAATTTCGTCGAATAAACGCTTTGGTTCAAATATATGATCAAGCAGTATCACACGTCCGGACTCTATTCTGCTAAGGTCCAGCATATCATCTATCAAAGACAGAAGAATATGACCTGATATATTACTGTCATTTACCCATTCTCTTATTTTAACGGATGAAGTATTGGTAATTATCAGTTCATTCATGGCCAGGATCGTATTAAGAGGCGTTCTGATATCGTGGCTCATCTTCGCCAGAAAATCACTCTTTGCCCTATTGGCATTTTTTGCCTCAAGGGTTGCCTTATTTAATTCCTCCTGCTTGTTTCTGTATATCTTGATCTGAAGATACATGGTTATGGCAAGACTGACGGATACAATGGTCTCGCATACTATTACATCAACCATATATGTAGTCTCGTTGGCGAAAAGATCCACCGGCAGCGGATTATAATATGCATACAGACAGAGTCCCGCATACCACACCAGTTCCGTTATGACTAAAACCGGCATTATTATCCCGTCAAGCATAAAAGCCGTAAATACCACTCCGAAAATAAAGAAGGATGGGATACCGCTGTGATAACCGCCACCGGAAAAAAACAGAAGACTGAACAGTCCGATAAATATCACCAATACCGTCAGGATCATGGCCCTTTTATAATTACCGGTTATCCTTGTATAAAGCATAAGTCCGAAAGAAAAAAGAGCACCCAGAATATTCTCCGCAAATGCTATAAATCCCAGACCTATCATAAGATTATAAAATGCAGTGATAATACATACTATGACTCCGCATACGGCCAGAATATTAAAAGCGGAAACCTGAATATCATAGCCTTTGGGAAAAATAAAATTTATCAGAGATGAAAGAGATTGATTTTCTTTTTTCATAAGCAGTTAACTCCGTATTTATTTACCCTAAGATTCTACAGGAAATAACTGTTTAAGAATACATACCAAAAGTATAATCCCTTTAACAGACAAAAGTCACAAAGGGTCTATGGCTTTGAAAGACCGGCAATTTTATAAATAAGCTCCATGTCAAGGCTGTTCCTTAATGCTTCTTCAAGAATCGAATACTGATCCTCCTTATATACAGCCCTGTCCCTTACCGTATCCGTATTTACTTTTTTTCCGGCAGCTTCCGCCAAAAGCCTTACGATCCGTATCAATACTTCTTTACTGTCAAAAAAACCATGTATATAAGTACCATAGATATTCTCCCGGCAATATCCGCTTTTACCGGAAGTAAATTCCGTAAGAGGTTCATAGGTATCTGTCTGCCCCATATGGATCTCATATCCTTTAATTTCAATTCCCTTAATAGAAGACAATATACCTGTAGCACCTGCTATACTTCCCCTGTATTCTCTTGTTACTTTATCCTTGTGTATAACCGTATCCACCGGAAGAAGTAAAAGACCTTCTTCAGCATTTACCTCTCCGTCAGCATTTTCTTCGATCCTTCGTCCCAGCATCTGATATCCGCCGCATATACCGAAAATAACCGTCCCTTCATAAGAAAGTGACTTTATGCGGTCATACAATCCCGAAGTTTTAAGCCATTTTAAATCAGAAATTGTATTCTTGGAACCGGGAATTATCAACATGTCAGGTTTACATAATTCAGAAGGCGAATCCACGTATCTGACGGTAACCTCCGGAAGCTGGGCAAAGACATCAAAATCCGTAAAATTGGAAATATGAGGCAATCTGATAACCGCTATATTAAATTCTCCTTCTTCCTTCCTGCAGATCTTTTCGGAGAGGGAATCTTCATCATCTATATTCAGTTTCAAATACGGTACAACTCCCAGGACCTTTGATGCAGATCTTTCTTCAAGTATTTGTACCCCTTCATCAAAAAGCTTAAGGTCTCCTCTGAATTTATTTACAATAAGTCCCTTTACCCTCCTTCTGTCCTCCTCTTCAAGCAGCTCAAGGGTACCTATAAGCTGAGCAAAAATACCTCCTCGATCAATATCTCCCACCAAAATAACAGAGGCATCAATAAGCCTGGCCAGACCCATATTTACAATATCATCTTTATTCAGATTAAGCTCTACCGGGGATCCGGCCCCCTCGACTATTATAATATCAGAACTTTGAGCAAGCCTGTCAAAAGCCTCTCTGACAACCGGTATAAGCTGTTTTCTGTAACCGAAATATTCGGCTGCCGTCATATTACCTATAGCCTTACCGTTTACTATGACCTGAGAGGTATGATCATCATTTGGCTTAAGCAAAATGGGATTCATACTTACATCGGGAGTACGTTTGGCACACTCGGCCTGTACCGCCTGGGCTCTTCCCATCTCGCCTCCCGCCTTTGTAATATAAGAATTAAGTGCCATATTCTGAGCCTTAAAAGGAGCAACCCGGTAACCGTCATTGGCAAATATGCGGCACAACCCTGCAGCTATAAGACTCTTTCCGGCATTGGACATGGTGCCCTGGATCATAAGCACCGGACAGCTTCCCTTTCCTTCTTCCTTATCCGGCTGATCTGTTTTGGGAGAAACAAAGGCTTTAAAGATATTATTAACATCCTCCGTATTATTTTCATCGGTAAACCATGGAACACTGCCTATAAATTCAAGAGAAGAATTCTCAATACCGTACAGGGAACGAATAAAACTTTCCCGGAAAACCTCTCGAACCGTACCCTCCTTTAATATCTTACCTTCTCCCAGTGCTATTACATGGTCTGATATATGCATTGCTATATCAAGCTCATGTATTGATAAAATAACCGCTATATTTTTTTCTCTGACAAGTTCCTTTAACCTTGTAAGGATATCAAGCTTATATTTTATATCCAGGTATGAGGTCGGTTCATCAAGGATCAATACGGAAGGCTCCTGACATATGGCACGGGCAAGCATAACTCTTTGCTTCTGGCCGTCACTTATACTCATAAACGGATTCTCTGAAATATCCTCCATCCCCATATTAGATATGGTCTCATCTATTATACTGTTATCCTCATCCCTTAATCTTCCAAACATTCCGGTATAAGGATATCGTCCGGTGGCAATAACTTCCCTGCAGCTCATAAGCTCCGGCTTAACCGTCATCGTCATTACCACGGATATTTCTCTTGCTATCTCTTCTGCTTTTAAACTGATAATACTTTTCCCGTTTAGATATATAATTCCGTTTCTTTCCTTATGAAGTCCCGCAAGAGTTCTCAATAAGGTTGATTTTCCGCTGCCGTTGGGACCGATAAGTGTCAGTATCTTCCCTGCAGTCACCGTAAGATCGATATTTCCGACTATATCTTTATCATATCCTATTATGAGATTTTCCGTTTTAAGAATACTATCATTCATTAAAAGCACCTTTGCTTTCCGAAACCGGGATATATGGATTTATTTGTATGAAGACATGTAAACCGCCTCAGGATTGAGCCATATGTCTTTTGACCAACATCGATATAACTACGGGAACCAATAATACCGCCGTAACTGAGCTTATACTTACTTCTGTAGGTGCAAATACAGTCCGCGCTATACAATCACAAAAAAGCGTGATCAGCGCCCCCGTCATAAAACATCCCGGTATCATTACCCCCGGAGAGGAAGTTCCTGTCATACTTTTCAAAATATGAGGCACTGCAATTCCCACAAAAGATATGGGACCTGCATATGCAGTAACCGTAGCCGCCAGTATACTTGATAAAACAATCAAAGCCGCTCTCAGAAGCTTAATATTTACTCCCATGTTTTTTGCATAGGTCTCCCCCAACCGGTAAGCACCTATGGGTTTTACCAGCATAAGGACCATGATCAGACCAATGACAGTTATTATAACAATTTCTTTAACATCTTTTATATCTATTCCGGAAAAAGATCCCAGAGACCAGTTATGAAGATTGATTATGTTAGAGTCATCGGCAAAGGTCACAACAAGATCAGTTACAGCCGAACAGATATATCCCGTCATGATCCCGCATACAATAAGTATGCTCATATTTCTCACATAAAATGAAACGATCAGCACAAAACCCATTGCCGCCATTGCACCTGCAAACGCCGAAAGGATCATCCCTGCCGAATTTATTGTTTTTCCCCTTTCCAGAAGAAAGATCATGGTAAGTGCTACCGTAAGCTTTGCACCCGAAGATATTCCAAGTACAAAGGGACCGGCAATGGGATTATTAAAAAAAGTCTGAAGAAGATATCCCGATAATGCAAGAGCCCCGCCCAGAAAAAAAGCTGCTATGGTCCGGGGAAGCCGTATATTGTAAATGATATTATAATTCATAAGATCATCCTTTTTCCCGGATATCATATGGATCACTTCCCACGCCCCTATCCTTACACTGCCCGACATAATACTTACAAGCAACATAACGATCAGCAAAAATATTAAAAATATAAAGGTTAATTTACTTCTTTTATTTTGCATTATCACTCCAGTTTCTTTATATATGTCAGATTATCCGTTCCGCCTGTAAATATACTGTTAAGATCGGAGATAAATACTGCCGTATCCCCCGGCTTCTGGAAAAATGACGGATCGATACAATAAACCCGATCCTCTTTTACCGCTTTAAAATCAGCAAAGAGCCCGTTAAGGGATAAGAGATCATTTACGGAATGAATTTCTCCCACCACGGTACTGTTATAAATTATGATATCGGCATCAATAGCCGCTGCATAGAAATCCTCCATCTGCATATTCATGGAGGAAAGGGTATTTTCATCATCCGGAACATCTTCATTTATTATATAATTTCCCCCGGCCATGGATATCATTTTGGAAATATAGTCTCCCGGCTTTCGTACATTTATAAGCTTATTAGCCGTAACATTAAAAAAAGCAACCTTTAATCCGGTGTCCTGAGTTTTTCGTAACAGCGGGGCTATCCTGTCAAGCTGTTCCCTGTAATATTTATCCGCCGCCTCTTCCTTATCATAAAGGATACCATACAGTTTTATCCACTCAAGCCTTCCCAGAGGATGTTCTTCATAACTTGAGGTTTCAACCAGTACCGGGATACCCAATTCTTCCAGTTTTTCTTTTACTTCGGGATTATGATATATCATTGTATTTTCAATGGCCAGATCACAATCATTATTTAATAACAGTTCATAATCCGGTGCCCGATATTTACCTGCATAAAGTATACTGCCCGATTCCATATATTCTCCGGCTTTTTCCACATACCAGTCTTCCGCCTTAAGGGAAGAAAATCTTATCATATCAAGACAATCCAGAGTGCTTATATGATCCATTACGGATGTGGAAACAAGATATGTGGCATCCAAAGGTTTTTTTAATACCGTTACATTTCCGGGAACATCACCGGGTATATCCTTATCCCCGGGTACGATCAGATAACTACCCGAATTTTCAATATTAATAAGCCTGTATTCTCCGTATTCCCTGACGGTAAACCGCGTGGCATACTCAAGCTCAAGACGGCCGCTTAAGGGATTACCGTCAATCTCCCCGGGAATATATATATCCCCGTCTTCTGCTTCATTAACATCGGTTTTTATATTATCCCCTGTTCCGGGTTTGTCTGCATTACCCCAGTATATTATATATTCTATCTCATGGGGAACACTCATAGCCACGGTATCGGCTGTAACAGCAAGGGGCTTACTCATATCCTTCACCGGAACCGTAAAAACAGAATTGCCCGATGTACTTTCATTTAAGTATTTTATTCCATCAATGATCATATAATCATAATTCGGCGAACTCCATTCCAGACGGGCTTTAATACCGGTATCATCTTCCGTGATCGTTACGGGAGATTCTATATAAGCTTTTCCCGAACCACCCTCCATTGTTATGTCAACCATATAGGATACGATCTTACCGTTTTTATTATTCTCCCGCTGTAAAGAAGCAACCCCCTGCGAATCGCAGGAGGTTACCGCCAGCATAAATATCATCAATATAATTATTAAATAATTCTTTTTGATCTCTATTTTTTTCATATATCACACAAAATGATCATTATTTCTCAGGACTTGCAACACTTACTTTATGATCATACCATACACCCTTCTTACCGATGATCGCTACATCAAACTCGGTATCAAGTGCGGGAACAGGTATATCAAAGCCGCAAACAATCTCTTTTGTACCGTCCTCATAGGTAACCTCATCCTCTGTCGGAGAAAGAAGCTCTGCACCTTCTTTGGCAGCATCCTCTGCAAGACCTGCATAAAGATTCTTAATACCGTCTCCTGCCAAAGATACGTGTATAACCATTTCACCATCTTTAACGGTAAGAGTACCCATTCCGTTAAGTGCCTCGTTTACATGAAACATGGAACTGTCGGTATCAAACTTTGCTTCATAGGTTCCGTCCTTAAGTTCTGTTTCTTTACCGGTTTCGTTTTCATCTTCCTTAACATCGGCGGCTTCATTTTCACTTACTTCACTTTCGGCATCCGCATCTTTTACTTCATTATCGGAAACCCCATTACCGGATACCTCAGCCTCCTCCTCAGCAGAAGCCGTAAGCGGCTCCGTTTCAAAGGCAGCTGCTACATGCTCTGCATATAACTCTTCAATACCCTCAATCCTTCCAAGACCTTCGATCTGACATTCTATAGATTCAAATTTCCCTGATGCTTCCATCATACTCTTCCAGGAATCTTCATCCTCCCCTGCCATATCATTATTTGCATGATCTCCGGCAACTACCATAAGAGGTCGGAGTATTATCTTCTTATAACCACTCTCAGATACTTTATCAATAATTGCTTCACAATCCGTACCCTCAGGCTCACCTTCCACAGTTCCTATAAATACATTATCATATCCGAGTTCACTCATCTGGGTCTGCATCTGATCATAAGTAATACTTGCGGTATGAGAAGTTCCATGTCCCAAAAATACAAACGCGATCCCTTCTTCAACTGCAGCTTTTACATCATCATATCCCGCAATCCCGGCTGCTTCTTCCGTTACAAGGTTAGCAACTCTCTCTTTATCTTCATTTATAACGGTTGCATCTGTACCAACCTCACCCAATAAGGGTTCGGCTACCTTAACGCTTTCGAAATCGGAAACATATCCGCTAACGGTTTCCATCATCTCATCATACTCGGCTCCATGCATAAGATGTGTAGGCTGGATAACAAGATTCTTAACACCGTTTGCAACCGCACGGTCAAGAGCCTGTGTAACATTATCAATCTTCTCATCATCACGGGCCTGAACATGATTTATTATTATCTGCGAAGTTAAAGCACGTCTTACGGACCAATCGGGATTTGCCTTGGCAATTGCCTTCTCAATACCTCCGATATCATTGGTTCTGCTGTCATTAAATGAGGTACCGAAGCTTATGACCAGTATTTCATTCTCCCCGATATCATCTGCATTTAAAGGATCATCCAGGGAAGCATCTCCCGTATCTCTTCCGAAATAATCCGGATCGGCAAATTCTCCTTCGACCAGTTCCTTCTGCTCATCGGTAAGAGCATCCCAGGCCTCTTTTGCAGCCTTACACTGAGCATCGGTATCTTCCGTTCTTTCCTGAACATAGATCGCATCGATCAGCCCGGCCACATTATTTGCCGCATCAAGATCACTCATATCTTCTCCCTCAAGGTCTTCCTCTTCGTTCGTCTCAACCTCTTCCGTATTGTTAATATTAACATTCACGGTTCCGCAGCCTGCCATTACCGTTGCACTGACAGCTGCCAATAAAACTGCATTTACTAATTTCTTTTTCACAATAATTCTCCTCCCACTTGGATTATTGTATCTTATAAGATACTTACAGGCACTATTGATATTAAACGGCGAAGGGATAAGTCGTACCAAAAAACAGAAAACCATGACCACAGCCTGTTTGTATCATAAAAAAAGTCCATACCAAAACCGGCATGAACAAACGTACAAACACAAGCCTGCAGGCATATGCCAACCGGCTTAACAGTACGACCAATTACTCGTGATCCGGAATACTCCTGTACCTACAAACGGCAGGTTTCCTGGCTCTTACATCATAATGTATGAAATGCCTTCCCGAATTATCAGTGACCATGTTTCATCATCCTATCAATGAAAACCATTCATAAATATAATGACTTTACAAATCTTTCACACACTCCGTAAATACAGTGACGAGTTCGCACAGGCCTTGCACCTGTTTCTCTTTTACCCCCAACGGTTCGTCAGGGCACCGTCTATATAAATATTTAATTACCCTTCCAAAATATACATTAACGGATTATCAATGTCAAGACATCTCACTTTATCACTGTCCTTCGAGAAGTATGACCATTCTGGCGGTCTCTACCATATTGGTTCCGGTATCCATTCCCGTCTTCTGCAAATATCGATGGGCCTCCGGCTCTGTCATACCATTTTTTTTCATGAGAATGGATTTTGCTTTATCTATATATTTTCTTTCCTCATTACTGCGTTTTTGTCTTATGATCTTATTATCAACCGGACGATGATAATATTTTGAGAACTGTTCCTCGATCACATTTATAAGATCCGCGGTACTGAGGGGTAAAGAAAGCTTTATAGCATCCTCCGGATACTCTTCATCCATCACATTCTTCGTCAGTATTATCAATTTGAAATACTTCGGAATACAATCTGCAAATTCCAGAAAACTCATATCAACAAGTCTGCTGCCGCAGATTATGACACCGTCTTCCAATCTGCAGGTTTCGCTAAGCGCGTCCGCCGCAAGATTACACACCAAATCGGCCCGGTATCCGTATTTACTGAGCAGTCCGCCTATTTTCCCGGCTTTTTCAATTGTCGGCATTACAATTATTATACTGCCCATAGTTCCTTTCCCGCTTATCTCCCGTTAAATATCTTATATCAATTTAATATCCGTTCTAGAATTTATACAGATAATTCTTTAATTCCCACTCGGAAACATCCCGCATATATCTGTTCCATTCATCGGTTTTACTGTCAATGTAGATTCTTGCGAATTCATCTCCCACCACATTTTTGATAAAATCATCCTTATCCGCCTTATCAAGGGCTTCCATAAGATTATGCGGAAGACCGTTAACATTTGACAAAGGAAGCCGCATTGGAACATTGGCACCGTCTCCGTTTTCAATCCCCTGTAACCCTGATGAAATACACAATGCGAGTGCCAGATAAGGATTTGCCGAAGAATCCGGAAAACGAAGCTCCAGCGCCGGCTCAAACAACCCCTCCCTGATACGTATATAAGTTGTTCCTATGTCATTTTCGGATCTGAATCTGGTTTCATCCAAGGCCCTTAATATCCTTTTATAGGAATTCACGGTAGGATTTGTGTATGCACACAGACCCGCTGAATGATTAAGTATTCCGTTAACAAAATCACGGGTTTCATTATTCACTTTGTCCTTTATTCCTTCCATAATGTTTACATCATTCTTGTAGATCGCAAAATTAAGATGCATACCCGAACCGGCTTCCCCTGATTTGGGCATTGGCATGAATGTAGCATACATCCCAAACCGTTTTGCAATGGAACGGACTGCAAAACGGAAAGTAATTATGGCATCCGCCGCCTGAAGGGTATCCGCTTCTTTAAAATCGATCTCATGCTGGGCAGGTGATTTTTCATGATAAGAAGATTCGATCTCAAAACCCATCTGTTCCAGCAGAAGCACCATCTCTCTTCTTGCATTCTCGCCAAGATCCACCGGACCTACATCCATCATTCCCGCTTCTTCATGAGTTATTGTAGTGGGAAGGCCATCCTCATCCAGATGAAAAAGAAAGAACTCGCATTCCGGGCGTATACTGAAGGTATATCCCTTTGCCTCGGCTTCCTTTATAACATTCTTAAGGATTGTCCGCGGGCTCATCTCAAACAATGTTCCGTCCGGATAACAAACATCACATACAAACTTTGCCACCTTCCCCTGCTGAGGTCTCCAGGGAAGGATCATAAAGGTATCATAATCGGGAACCAGGATAAGTTCCTTATCAAATTCAAAAGCATCGGCAAACATAACCGAACCGTCAATCCTGTATTTATCCACCAACACCTTGCTAAGCTGCCCGGCAGTTACGGCGACATTCTTTAATCTACCAAACATATCCGTAAACTGAAGGCGTATAAATTCGACTCCTTCTTCATGTATCCTTGCAAGAATATCCTTAGCTGTTTTCATATTAAACCTCTCCTATACTTTCTTATAAATTTTAAATTATTTATCGCTCATCAATTGTTGATACCGTTATCGTCAATTCCTCCAAAACATCCAGCAAAACCCTTACCGTATCCAGGGATGTAAACATAGTCACATTGTTTTCGGTAGCCGTACGTCGTATTGCCGCACCATCACCATAATGAATTCCCGAAAGAATAGCACGTGTATTTATAACATAACTTACATATCCGGACCTTAAACAGGATAATACCTCTTCACTTCCCTCAGAGAGCTTATGACGTACCCTTGTTTTTACACCGTGCTCTTTAAGAAATCCTGCAGTCACCGTTGTCGCCTCTATATTAAAGCCAAGATCATAGAAACGGCGGATAAGGGGAAGCGCCTCTTCCTTATCCTCATCAGCCAGTGTTACCAAAACCGTTCCGTAATTCTGAAGCTTTATCCCCGAAGCTATAAGAGCTTTATACATAGCCCTATGCAATTTATCATCATAACCTATTGCTTCACCGGTGGATTTCATTTCCGGAGAAAGATATGCATCCATACCCCGGAGTTTACTGAAAGAAAAAGCCGGAGCTTTCACATACCAGCGCTTCTGTTCAGCCGGATACAGTTCAAAAATCCCCTGTTCTTTAAGACTCACTCCAAGGATAACAAGTGTTGCAATATCTGCCAGACTATAACCGGTAGCCTTTGATAAGAAAGGAACAGTTCTTGAGGATCTTGGATTAACCTCGATTATATATACATTTTCATCATTGTCTACAATAAACTGAATGTTATATAAACCTATTATACCTATTGCCAATCCCAGTTGTTTTGCATATCTTAATATTGTACCCTTAACCTTATCCGATAGGCTGTAGGGCGGATATACGCTCATAGAATCTCCCGAATGCACACCCGTCCTCTCAACCAGCTCCATAATACCGGGAACAAATACATCCACTCCGTCACATATGGCATCAACCTCAACTTCCTTGCCCTTTATGTATTTGTCGACAAGCACCGGCTTATCTTCATCAATCTCCACCGCGGTTTTAAGATAATGCCGAAGATCTGCCTCTTTGGATACGATCTGCATTGCCCGGCCGCCCAGAACAAAAGACGGTCGTACCAGCACAGGATAACCTATCTTTGCTGCACAGCCTACACCTTCCTCTATATTTGTAACCGCATATCCTTCAGGCTTTGGAATACCCACTTCTTCAAGAACCTTGTTAAACTCATCTCTGTCCTCCGCCTTATCTATTGCCGTACGATCGGTTCCTATGATCTTGACTCCCCGTTCACTTAAAGGATCAGCCAGATTAATGGCAGTTTGTCCGCCAAGAGATGCTATAACTCCCTCAGGTTTTTCAAGATCTATTATATTCATTACATCTTCAACCGTTAACGGTTCAAAATACAATTTATCGGCACTGGTATAATCCGTGGAAACCGTCTCCGGATTATTATTTATTATAATAGCCTCATAACCGGATTTCTTTATGGTATTAACCGCATGAACCGTAGAATAATCAAATTCGATCCCCTGACCTATTCTTACAGGTCCGGAGCCCAATACGATCACCTTCTTTTTATCTGTTACAACAGACTCATTTTCATCCTCATAGGTGGAATAGAAATAAGGTACATAACTCTTAAATTCGGAAGCACAGGTATCTATCATCTTATAAACCGGAACTATACCCTTTTCATTACGTCTTTGGTAAACAGTCTCTTCCTCTGTGTTCCATAACCTTGCTATAGTCTTATCGGAATACCCCATCCTTTTTGCTTCATACAATACGGAATCCTCATTTATATGAGCCTTAAGCACTTCTTCCATATCCGTAACATTTTTAAGTTTACGGATAAATATGGGATCAATACCTGTGATCGAATAAATCTCTTCTATTGTGGTACCTCTGCGAAGAAGCTCACCTATTGCATATATACGATCATCCGTACCTATGGCGATATATTCCAGCAGCTCCTTTGAAGACTTATCGTCAAATTTGGACATGTAGAGATGATCTGCTCCCTGTTCGAGACTTCTTATAGCCTTTAACAGACTTTCTTCCATGGTCCTGCCGATACTCATTACTTCTCCGGTAGCCTTCATCTGAGTGCTCAGGCTGTTATTGGCATCAGCAAATTTATCAAAAGGAAATCTTGGCATTTTACTGACCACATAATCAAGCGAAGGTTCAAAAGAAGCAAGAGTATTGACAAGATGTATTTCATTCAAATACATACCGACTGCTATCTTTGCGGATACTCTTGCTATGGGATATCCACTGGCCTTTGACGCTAGGGCCGAAGATCTTGATACTCTGGGATTGACTTCTATAAGATAATAATCAAAGGACTTAGGATCAAGAGCAAACTGAACATTACATCCTCCCTCAATCTTTAATTCTCTTATTATCTTAAGAGCACTGCTTCTTAACATCTGATATTCTTTATTTGTAAGGGTCTGGGACGGACACACAACAATGGAATCCCCGGTATGAATGCCAACCGGATCCAGGTTTTCCATATTACATATGGTTATCGCCGTATCGTTGGCATCCCGCATTACCTCATATTCGATTTCTTTATAGCCCTTAACACTCTTTTCTATCAATGCCTGGGAAACCGGAGATAATGATAACGCATGTTTTATTATCTCTCTGAACTGTTTCTCATCATCGGCGAACCCTCCCCCGGTTCCACCCAGGGTGTAGGCAGGTCTTATTACCACGGGATAACCTATATCCTGTGCGGCCTCAAGACCCTCTTCTATGGTATTTACGACTATTGAAGGCAGTACCGGTTCATTGATCGATACACACAGTTCCTTAAACAATTCCCTGTCTTCCGCCTTCTCTATACTTTCGATATCTGTTCCCAGCAGCTTCACATTACATTCGGACAATACTCCCTTTTTAGCAAGCTTAACGGCAAGATTAAGCCCCGTCTGTCCGCCAATCCCGGGAAGAATGGCATCCGGACGTTCATGCCTTATTATCCTTGCAACATATTCAAGGGTTAACGGCTCCATGTAAACCTTATCCGCGATGGATGTATCCGTCATTATAGTGGCGGGATTTGAATTGCACAATATTACCTCGTAACCCTCCTCCTTTAACGCAAGACAGGCCTGAGTTCCCGCATAATCAAATTCCGCGGCCTGACCGATGACAATGGGCCCGGAACCTATGACCAAAATTCGTTTTATTTTAGTATTCTTAGGCATATTATCCTCTTTTCACTGTATTGATTATAAATGTTTCTCCATCATTTTTATAAATCTGTCAAACAGATAAGTACTGTCAACCGGTCCCGGCGCGCTTTCAGGATGATATTGCACGCTAAACACCTTATCCTCTTCACAGCTTACCCCTTCTACCGTATCATCCAGCAGATTGATATGTGTAACCTTCAAACCTGTCCCTTCTATACTTTTGGGATCTACGGCATAAGAATGATTTTGCGAAGTGATCTCAATCTTTCCGGTCTCAATATCCATTACGGGATGATTACCGCCACGATGACCGAATTTAAGCTTATAGGTTTTTGCTCCGTAAGCAAGGCTGATTATCTGATGTCCCAGGCAGATACCGAATATAGGATATTTGCCTTTCAGTTCCCGGACAAGCTCTATGACCGAAACCGCATCCGTAGGATCTCCCGGGCCATTTGATATAAATATCCCATCCGGAGAAACTGCATTAATATCCCGGGCCGTGGCACTGCAGGGCATTACCGTGACTTTACAGCCATGAGCCATTAACTCTCGTACAATATTTAATTTCATACCGCAGTCAACGGCAACCACATGATATCCGACCTTAGCCGGCGTCACCGTATACTGCTCCTTTGCCGTCACTCTGGCTACCTGATCATGAGCAAGCTCCGTTCCGTTCAGGATACTCATAGCTTCCTCCGTGGACGTTTCCATTCCGGTAATAAGCACTTTGGCGCTTCCGTATTCCCTGATTATCCTTGTAAGCCGCCTTGTGTCAACTCCGCTTACGCCGGAAATCCCGTATTTTGTCATCACGGAAGCCAGTGTTTCCCTGGAACGCCAGTTAGAAGGTTCTTCATTATATTCTCTTACTATCATTGCTCCTACCGACGGATTTTTTGATTCATAATCCTCATCACTCATACCGTAATTACCGATAAGAGGATATGTCATTACCACTGCCTGATCGGTATACGACGGATCTGACAAAATCTCCTGATAACCTACCATAGATGTGTTAAATACCAGTTCAAGGATCTTATCTTCCTTTGCACCGAAAGCAAATCCCGGTATTTCCATCCCGTTTTCCAAAACAAGCTTCCTGTTATATTGCCTGATCATACCCTGCCCTTTCCATTTTAAATAAACCGGGAAACCGCCTTAAGGTTCCCTGAAAAAAGGGCACTTTGGTCCTGCCAAAGCGCCCTTGCTTTATTATTTCCATTATAAACTTGTCTTTAATCATGTCAAGGAAAAATTTATACTCAGTCTCTATTGCTTCCTCTGCCAAGGATCCTGAGCAGATGCAGGAACAAGTTTATTATATCAAGATATATATCCAGGGCACAATCCACTGCATTATCAAGTGTAGGTGTATACTGCTGTGCCTTATAAAAATCATATCCTATATATAAACTGAAGATCAAAGCACCTATCCAAGAGACAACATTCATGATACCGCTTATAAATATGCCGATAAAAGAACCTATAACAACCGCAATAAGGCCTATGAAAAGAAATTTTCCCATACTTTCGAAAACATCAGGCCAGGCAATACTTGCAGCTATCATGATTCCCGCGATCAGCACTGTATATAAAAAGGCCTGACTTACTATCTCACTCTCCAATCCGCCATATACCTGCACTGCCGTCGATACCACAAGACCGCTGGGTACCACCACCATATTATAACCGATAAAGCTCATTATCGGATTATCGGATCTGGCGGAAATAACCGTTCCGCCTATTGCCAATGCCAGATACAGAATAAAAAATACCAACGGATTGATATAATCATATACATTGGGAACGGCCTTACATAAAATCAGATTAAAGACCAGCCCGTAAACAACAACGCCGCCCATTATCCCATTATACTTTCTCCTGTCGATAACATCGTTAAGATCATATTCCGCATACAATCTTTCCAGCTTTCTGCTTGCAAAAAAATCCTTTTCTTTTGCTGCCATAATTTCAGACCTCCTTAAATAATTATTATCTTATGTCAAAGGCTTTCGCTTTTCATTTTAATATTACCTTATATTATACTATATAAGTTCAAGTAAATCCAAAGGATCATCCGCCAGTACCTTTGCACCGTTTTTAATGAGAAAATCCCGGCTCCTAAACCCCCAGGTCACGGCTATCACATCCATACCCGCATTACGACCGGTTTGCAGATCCACCTGAGAATCCCCCACATATACCGCATCCTTTATATCAACCTTAAGTTTTTCAAGAACCCTGTCTATCATATCACGTTCGGGTTTTAGCGGGATATTATCCATCGCTCCCATATATTCATCAAAACAGTCCTTAAAAACCGTATTACAGAGGCTTGCCACCGCCGAATCAACCTTGTTTGAGATCACGGCTGTTAATACCCCTTTTCTTCTCAATTCGGAAAGAAGAGAGGGAATCCCCTCATAAGGCTTTGTTTTTATTCTGCAATGATCATTATAATAATCATAAAAACATTCATATATTTTATCTTTTATTTCCGGAGCCGTATCCTTTGGTGCCGCTCTCTCCACCATCATACGCATACCGTTACCCACAAAAGTTTTCATCTCGGAAACGGAATGTAAAGGATAAGAAAACTTCTCCATACAATAATTCAGACTGTCCGTAAGATCCTCTATGGTATCAAGTATCGTCCCATCCATATCAAATATAACCGCTTTATATTTCAATGAAAAAACCACCTTCCGAATTTATCGGATCATAAAGATATACTTTATGACCTGTCTTTTCCGGCCCTGTAACCGGTTGTAAAATTCTTATCATACAGCTTTGAATATTCATATTCATGATCCAGAACATCACCTACGATAATAAGGGCAGTCTTAAATATTCCCGCACTCTCCATATCCTCCTTAAGACTACCCACTGTCGTTCTTATAATCTGCTCCTCCGGCCAGGAAGCTTTATATACCACCGCAACCGCGGTATCTTTACTGTATCCGCCCTCCTGTAATTCATCACTTACCTTTCCTGCCATACCCGAAGACAGAAATAAAACCAGAGTCGCATTATGGGCCGCCATAGAACTTAATTCCTGACCCTTCGGTACTTTGGTCCTTCCCTCCGCCCTTGTTATTATCACGCTTTGAGATAAACCCGGAAGAGTATATTCCGCTTTTAAAGCCGCCGCAGCCGCAAACATGGAGCTTACTCCGGGAACCACATCATATTCAATTCCCTCCTTGTCAAGGATATCCATTTGTTCCTTAACGGCTCCGAAAAGAGAAGGATCACCTGTATGTAACCTGATTACCTCACCCTTACTGTTTTTAATTACTTCAATAACCTCTTCAAGATCCATATAAGCACTGTTGTAAATCCCGCAACCGGGCTTTACATATTCAAGCAGTGCAGGATTCACCAAAGATCCTGCATAGATCACAACATCCGCTTTCTTCAATAATTCCATTCCCCGGACGGTAATAAGATCCACCGCTCCCGGGCCGGCTCCTACAAAATGTACCATCTGTTATTTTTTCTCCCGTTTCGCAAGCAGCCATCCAAGTACATGAACACTTTGTTCAAAATCACCGGTTGCGATCATTTCTTCTATATCCTCAGCGCTATGTATTTCAACATTAAGAAACTCGGTATCATCAAGGTTCTGTTCCGAAACCCTGCGACAATTAAAAGCCGCAAAGATATGAGCATAATTATCTGCAATGGTAGCATTTGACGGAATTGTCAGCAAATGTTTCCATTCCCCGGATTCATATCCCGTTTCCTCCAGCAATTCCCGCTTTGCGGCAGCAAGAGCATCCTCTGAAGAAGGATCCTTTTGCGTATCACCGTCTCCGTATTCCCTGCCGTCGCTTCTTTCCATACCTCCTGCGGGAAATTCTGTAGTAACTTTACGTATCCCCTGACGATACTGTCTTACACACAGATAATTTCCCTCGGTATCGGAAGCTACGATAACAACATAATTTCTTCTACTGTAACTGTAGAAAGGTTCAAATACGGTCCCATCCGGAAATCTGAAAGCCTGACGCCTTATATCTATCCACTCATCTTTAACGATATGTTCGCATTTTACCTCTTCCCAGGCAAGATCATTTCTTATCCTGTCATCATTATCCTTCTTTATTTTTACCAGATCATCTACCATGACTTTTATCAATAATCTCCTTTATAATAATCTTATAATCATTTAAATTCACCTGTTATAAAACTCTTCGATAAGCCCGGTTGCTTCCTTAAACGGATCCCCTTCCATATCTATCCAGTAAATATCCTTCCTTTTTCTGAACCAGGTCATCTGCTCCTTGGCAAGATGCCGTATCTCCATAAAAAGCTTATTATAAAAAGCTTCATAGCTGTCAAATTCCCCCCTAAGATACATTAAAATATATCTGTATTCCAACCCAAGTTTATATAGAAATTCGTCCTTTACACCCTTTTCTCTAAGTCTGCTTACTTCTTCAATCATTCCGGCTTCCAAACGCTTATCAAGTCTTATACCGATCCTTTCATACAGTACCTCTCTGGGCCACGTAACTCCTATAACCCTGGTTTCATACCTGGGCTTTAACGGACGTTCACCGACTTTTCCACCAAGTATCTTTTCCGCCGCTCTTTCAACTCTGCGCTTGTTTTTGATATCAATACGTTCAAGTTCTTTTGGAGCTTTCTGTTCTATAAGATCAAGCAGCTCCGACAATGATTTTTGTTCAATTTCTTTACGCAATTTCAGATCCGGACTGCCTTCCTGTAAGCAATATCCGTCAACAATGGCATTTATATATAACCCGGTACCTCCAACAAGAAATGGCCGGCCGCCCCCTGACAGGATCCCATCTATTGCTTTATAGGAATGATCCATAAAATCTGCCAGGGAAAAAAAATCATTTGGTTTTGCCACATCCAACAGATGGTGCTTAACTCCCTTCATTTCCTCCGGCGTTATCTTACCGCTTCCGAGATTAAGTCCTTCAAATACCTGTCTGGAATCCGCGGATACTATTTCTGCCGAAAATACCCCGGCCAGTTCAACCGCTATATCACTTTTCCCCGAAGCTGTAGTACCGGTTATGACCACCAGCTTATTTAGTTCTTCTGTCTGGTTCCCCATATTATCTCCATAGTCCCTATATCTGTCTGTAATCAATCCCTTAATTCCATTTCATTCAATTTATCTCTGTCCCAAAGAAGGATTTTTAGTTTTTCCGCCATTTCTTTTGCGGAACCCGTAAAATACTGGTTGGTTAACACTACCCCTACCATACAGCCGTAAAAATCCCGGCCGGAATATATTTCCTGAACTGCTTTTACACCTATAGGTCTGTCATAGCATTTACATTGAAAAGCATATGATATCCCATCCTTTAAAGCCAATATATCCACGCCGAAATCTCCGCTTCCCTTAGTCACTTCAACCTCGCTAAATCCATTAAGTTTTAATAGATCGGCACAATAATATTCAAAATCATGACCTTCAAGTTCATCCACGGGAAGATATATATCCCTCTTTCGTCTAAGCAATAAATAAACGGTAAAAGACAATACTGCGATCAAAAGGATCACAATCATAGAATAAATAGTGTTATTATTCATTATAAAAGTCCTGCAATATCCTTTTCTATATCTTCAACAGGATCGGTAGCCTCATATCTTGCAACCGCATTTCCGTCTCTGTCTATCAAAAATTTAGTGAAATTCCACTTAACATCATCATTTTTATCATAATCCGGATCCTCCGACTTAAGCTTTGATACCAGATAACCCGTATCCTTACTCTGTAATGAGAAGCCTTTAAATCCCTGCCTTTTTGTAAGAAAAACAAATAAAGGAGCGGCATTATTTCCTTTAACATCCACCTTGGAATATCTTTTAAAAGTTGTATCATATTGAGAGGTGCAAAAGCTCTGTATTTCGCTGTTTGAACCCGGTGCCTGACGTCCGAACTGATTACATGGAAAATCCAGTATCTCAAAGCCTTTTTCTTTATATTTTCTGTAGGTTTCCTCCAGGAAACGGTACTGAGGGGTAAATCCGCAACCCGTTGCGGTATTTACGATCAGCATTACCTTACCTTTATATTCCGAAAGATCACCTGCCCCTCCATTTTGAAGAGTCACCGGTATATCATAAACGGATTCATCCTGCCCAATAATATACTCATTAACCTTTTTCATAACCGTATTCAGATTATTTATATCTTCAATAACCTTTCCGGTCTCCAGGGAATGATTTGCCCCCGTAAAGGTCATTATCCCAACGGAGGATTCATGGCATAATTCTCTTATTTTTTTGCAATCCGCCCAATTATCCGCAGTCCCGTTAAAAACAATACCGCACCCTTGCTTTACATAGAAAAAAGTCTGTTCAAGGGGCGTAAAATAAATCTGGGATACCGACACACCCAGGTTACCTGCATATGCGGCGGCAATTACCGTTCCTATGCTTTTGGAAATAAACAGAATCTTATCATCTGCTTTAAGATCAACCTGTGAAAGGGCGTTCTTGGCGCTCACCAGACCTATCTCAATAAATTTTTTTACATCTGACGTATCGCTTGCCTTTAGATCAAGCATACTGTCGGGATAAGTAACTTTTATTACCTTATATCCATTTTCGGCTGCCAGCTTTCCCGAATAATATAATAAAGGTTTATCACAATGATACCCTTTGCCCGGAAATAATACTGCTATCTTACTCATTTGGTACCTCCTGCCCGCCTCCAAATATTGATCAGCTTATATATTATTATGATATTTTACCACGACAAGTAAAGTCGGGTAAAGTAATTACCGCCGATTCACATTTTAACCGGAATCTGATATACTTTTATAATAAAAAATGTAAGGAGGAAAATGGATGTATACCTTTGATGTGGATAAAGTAACTGGCGATTGTATAGAATGGATACGTGATTTTTTCAAAAATAACGGTCCGGATTGTAATGCGATCATAGGACTATCCGGTGGAAAAGATTCCACCGTTACAGCCGCACTCTGCTGTGCAGCATTGGGAAATGACAGAGTTATCGGAGTGCTTATGCCCAATGGCGTTCAGGCGGATATAAGTGATTCAATCGCGGTTACGGAACATCTGAAGATCAAAAACTTCACTATTGATATTTCGGGAGCTGTATCTTCTATATTAAACGAAATGTCTGACAAAAATATAGAGATAACCGATCAATCACGGATCAATCTTCCACCAAGGATAAGAATGTCTACCTTATATGCTGTATCTCAATGTCACAACGGAAGAGTTGCAAACACCTGTAATCTTTCCGAAGACTGGGTTGGTTACAGCACAAGATACGGAGATGCCGCGGGAGATTTCTCACCGCTTGCACGTCTTACCGTTACAGAAGTCAAACAAATAGGAAAATTTCTTAAGGTTCCGGATTTTCTTGTAGACAAGACACCTTCTGACGGATTGTGCGGCAAATCCGACGAAGATAATCTGGGCTTTACATATGCCGCTCTGGACAGATATATAAGAGAAGGAATAATAGACAGTGAAGAAACTCGGGCTTTGATAGACAAAAAACATGCCGCGAACCTTTTCAAGCTGAAATTAATGCCTGCCTTCGAGCCCAAAATATAAACCAAAGGACGGATCATCCTTTAATATATTTTTCAATATACTCATCAAGCTTATTGATAAAATCATCAATAAGCTTTTTGTATTTACCCTTTTCCTCTTCCATCTGAGATACCATAAATTCTTTAGAGGTTTCTTTAAATATACGAGACATATCTTTTAAAAGATCACTAAATATTTTTCTATCGGACTTATCCATAAGATCAACACGCTTTTTAATATTATGTCCCGTTTCCAACGGATGATTTTTAAAATCATTAAGATCATCACTTCCGCTGCCCCTTAATATATCAAACAAAAGATCCACAAATTCCTGTCTCTTATCGTATTCCATATTTTCTATCCACCGGTTAACCGACAGATTTCTAACCTTTGTGTGTCTGTTGATATCATCTGTTCTTTTAAATATTTTTCCATTTACCAGCCAATTAAACGGATCATGCTGGAGAAATCCGAAATTTTTACAAATCACAACATCATAATCATCCATAGTATCAAAAAGCATACCTACAATTGATGAGCGGGGAACGGTTTTTTTTATCCTGTCCTTGATCATTTTAAACTCGGCACTTTCAATAATACCACTTGTAAATCCCGGTCCGTCATGGGAATATATATTGGTTATCCTTTTTTTAACAGAGTCTTCACACATCATTGCTGCATATATTGCAAGATTTCCTCCCTTGGAGTGACCACCGATAGTAACGGGAGCTGTTGTACCACTTGTAACCCTGTTTAGATATTGTACCGCTTTTATCTGCGCCGGAACCGGACAGATAAAGGACATATTGAAATCTTCCTTCCATCCTGTAAGGGTTTCATCCGTGCCCCGATAAACCACATACACGAATCCATTATCAAAAACACATGTTATGGCAGAGAATTGTATTTCCCAATTCGGATCCACCAAATTAACATATTCAAAAATTCCCATATTTGAAAAGCGTCTGCTTATTATCATTTCCTCAAGCAGTTCCTTATTTAAATTTTTAAATCTCTCATCCGAAAACAAGGTTTCATATTTATTACTACTCTTCAATTCACTGATATATATATGATGATCTTTATTCTCATTTAAAATATCATCAAACTTTAAATATGAAAATTGGGACAGCACAAGGCTGTCCACTTCATTAAAATTTTCTTCATCCAGGCTGAATTTTCCATATGTTCTTACATAATCAATAATATTATTCATTCAATTTTAATCCCCACAGTCACTTCAACAGAAAATATGGTAACTATTCAGAACAGGCTCAAAATACTTCGTATTTTTCGCTGCTTTGGATTCATCCAATACATAAATTTATAAAATATGCCCCTTACAAGCAAGCTTGACGGTTCATATTTTAAAATTTATGTGCTGTTCTGAATAGTTAC
>JAILKH010000027.1 GCA_024693925.1 Lachnospiraceae bacterium
CCTGACAGGCTGCTGTCGGTTATCCATTTATCCATTATTTAATCTCCTCGTATAGTATCATCCCTTAACCGCACCCGTTGTTATACCCGCAACAAAGTATTTCTGCAAAGCCATAAATACTATCAGTACAGGTATCAAAGACAGAACAGAGGCTGCCATTATCAATCCGTATTCTGCGGAATACTGGGATATAAACATCTTAATACCTATCTGAAGTGTTTTCTTTGAATCGGTAGTAAGATAGATAAGGGGACCCAGAAAATCATTCCAGGTATTAACAAATGTAAATATCACAAGTGTTGATAATGCCGGTTTTGAAAGCGGAAGCATTATTTTTGCATATATCTTATATTCGCTCATACCGTCTATCCTTGCCGCCTCACACAAAGAATCGGGAATCCCTTCATAAAACTGCCTCATAAGAAATACACCAAAAACCGAAAATGCCTGCAATATTATGATGGCAAGATGGGTATCCGCAAGTCCCAATTTCCTCATAAATATGAACTGGGGGACCATATATACCTGCCAGGGAACCGCTATGGTTGCTATATAAGCAAGAAACAGGATGTTTCTGCCCTTGAACTGAAGCTTGGCAAAAGCATATGCCGCAAAACTTGATGTAAGTATCTGCAGTAAAGTGACTATTACCGTAAGTTTGACCGTATTAAGCGCATATTTGGCAAGGGGTATCTTGGTCCAGATATCTATATAATTCTGCCATCTGGGTTCAAAACCAAACCAGGTATAGGGAATTATAAAAATATCCTTGTTCATCTTCAGTGATGCCGTGATCATCCATACAAAGGGCACGAGCATGATGACCGATAATAACAGCAGCAATATATATATTATTGTTTTACTGATCCTTTTGTTTACTGTTTTACTACTCATCTCTCATCCCCCTTAATCGTTAGCATAGTTCTTCTCACCCCTGAATTGGATCAGGGTTATGACAAGCACGATCGCAAACAGTATTAAAGCGGCTGCCGACGCACTTCCCAGTTTTCAGTTACGGAATGCTTCTTCATAGATATAAAATACCAGTACTATCGCACTCTTGTTTACAACGCCGTTTGAACCTCCGGCCAGCATATATACGATATCGTATATCTTGAAACAGCTGATCGTTAACATTACCGATACAAAGAAAGTTGTGGGTTTAAGCTGCGGTAATGTTACATATAAGAACTTCTGCCATGAGTTTGCCCCGTCAAGAGCAGCAGCTTCATAAAGATCTTCACTTATCCCCTGCAGACCCGCAAGGTATATGACCATGTAATAGCCCATATTCTTCCAGATAGAAAAAAGGATTATTGTAAGCATTACGGTATTGGGTGATGCCGCCCACTTAAGAGGTGCAACATGAAATACATTCATAAGACCACCCTTACCCGGGGTAAACAGCATATTCCATACCGCAGCGACCGCTACAAGCGATGCAACATAGGAGAAGAATGTTACCGTTCTGAAAATACGTTTTGAGTAATCCATGGCGTCCAGTTGCACATCGGCTCAAGCCCGTTTCCGCCGCAAAGAGATCGATTATGGGCCTTGACTTATGAGGTATCTTTAGCTGCAACTCATCCCTTATATATGTATTATGTGCAGGCAGACACCAGCTTGTCTCTTCCATTATCAGATACATCCCGTCAAGTATCCTGTCTACAAACCTGCCCCTGTCCTCAACATACTCCGCAAGGATAAGCGTTGTCAGCATCCTTCTTCTTTTAAAATACTTATCTTCAAAGTATTCACGATTTCCATCCACACTAAACCGTCTGTAATCGGAAAGGGTGATCTGAGGATAATCTTCTTTTAAAAGCTCCCCGGCTTTACCTATAAGAGCTTCATTCATTTCCCGGTCAAGACAGTTTCCCCGGTCCATGCCCCTATAGGTGAATTCCGAAAGCATTTGTATCTTAAGAGTATCCCTTTTTTTATCGTAAATATCTTCCGCTAACGTATTATGCATATTTCTCCTTTTTCAATCGTAAAGTCATGCATGTTCCCTTCCGTATACCTCTATCTGGGTAAGTGCCGGAAAAGGACTTTGCTCCTCTGACTTTATAAGATCATAGAACTTAAGCCAGCGGATACCGGACTTTTTCATCTTAAAAACATGCGGTTCATCCACATGTTTTGTAAACTCAAGCTGTTCGATGCTTCCGTCCGAGAACTCAAGCTTGCCTCTTATCCAGTAATTATCATGGGGAAAATCGGCTCTTGTATAGATATCTATCTTATCAATATCAACAGGCCTGCCAAAATCAAGCATAAAGCATGCATCATCCTGCCTGTTTATTCCCCAGGATTCATAGGGCCATTCTCCGTGAGACCGGGTTGCAATACAGCCATCTATCGCATTGCGCGCCGCAAATACAGCCTCACCCCTTGTTTCAACATTGGCAGAAGCATGCGGGTACACCCCTATTACATCATGCTGATCAAAAGGATTCAGAGCCAGGTTCTTATAGGCCTTTACCTCATGATCATAAGCTTCTCTTACAGATATATAATGTCTGTTTCCAAAAAAAGCAAGAGGATTATAACTCGTCTTTTTCTCATAGAAAGGTACGGTATATATAATATTTTCTTCCTGTGTAAGGATCAGTGACTCTTCTATGGCGGCATCCACCTTTATCTTATAAAAGCAGCCCTTTTTAAGGCCCCCAAACTCAATAATATCACCCTTGCGGTATTCACCGTCCCAGGCAAGCACAACCTGCTTATCTCCCTTATGATATGCCTTATTGACATGATCCCAGTCATTATATACTTTAATCTCCATAATCCCACCTCTCAAAAGTCAATTCATTATAAGGGATAATACTACAGATATCGGCATGATAAAATGAACATTCTATTTTAAAAGATATATTTTTTTTGCATCTTGCATTTGGATAAGGCTATGTTATAATGTTTAACAAATGGCAATGACGGAGACCAAATCTGTTAGAACCGCACTACAGAGAGATGCCGGCGCTGAGATGGCATCGTGCGGATACGGAGGAGACCGCTCCCAAGCTGCATGCAAGAAAGTACTTTTTCTTTATATAACCGGTACACAAGCATGACGCATTGCTCACGTTACGGGCTTACGAGTGAAAAATCAAGGTGGTACCGTGCTTACAGCACCCTTGGAGTTGCAGGGGTGTTTTTTTTATTTAAACACCTCATAAACATTCACTTAGAAAAGGAGAAAGATATGAAGATCATTAACAATGACGGAACTGTCGGTGAATGCCCAAAGGAGGAAGTAACTCATGTACTCAGGCATTCTGCTGCCCACATCATGGCTCAGGCCATCCAACGCCTGTACCCGGAGGCTGATTTTGCCTATGGACCCGCAACGGACAGGGGCTTTTACTATGATGTCGACCTTGGCGATCGCAAGCTAAGCGACGAGGATCTTGCTGCTATCGAAGCAGAGATGAAAAAGATAACAAAGGAAAACCTTCCCTTCAAAACCTTCATCTTGAGCCGTGAGGAATCAATAAAATTTCTTCACGAACGCGGCGCAAAGTATAAGGAAGAACATATTGGGGACCTTCCCGAGGATGCCGTTATAAGTTTCTTCCAGCAGGGGGATTACGTTGATATGTGCGTTGGCCCCCACATTACTTACACCAAGAATTTAAAGGCTTTTAAGATCACCGGCCAGAGCGGGGCATATTGGAAAAACGATGCCAGCCGCAAGATGCTTACAAGGATCAACGGTGTGGCATTTGCAACAAATGATGAACTTGTGGAATATGAAAAACAGGTGGAAGAAGCCAAAGCAAGGGATCATAGAAAAATCGGTAAGGAAATGTCTTTATTTATGTCGGATGACCTTATAGGTAAGGGCCTTCCCATGTTCCTTCCCAAAGGATATACTCTGTGGATGGAATTGGAAAATTACATAAAAGAGAAGGAACGTAAGCTTGGCTATCAGCATGTTATGACTCCCTGTGTCGGTACTGTTGCACTTTATCAGACAAGCGGTCACTGGGATCATTACAAAGAAAATATGTTTCCCGCAATGGAAGTCGAAGGTGAAAACTTTGTACTCCGTCCCATGAACTGCCCTCATCATATGATGATATATGCAAATAAGCCTCACAGCTACCGTGAACTTCCGATAAGAATTGGCGAAATAGCGCATGATTTTCGTTTTGAACCCAGCGGTTCCCTTAAAGGAATCGAAAGAGGCCGTCACTTCTGTCAGAATGATGCCCACCTCTTTGTAACACCGGCTCAGATCAAAGATGAAGTAAGCAGGGTTGTGGATCTGATTTTTGATGTATATAAGGATTTCGGTATCACCGATTACAGATGTGTACTCTCCCTTCGCGATCCCGCAGATACAAAGAAGTATCATCCGGATGATGAAATGTGGAATAATGCGGAGGATGCTCTCCGTCAGGTCCTTAACGAAATCGGGATCGATTACACCGAGGAGATCGGTGAAGCGGCCTTCTACGGTCCCAAACTTGATATAAACGTCAAGCCGGCTGTAGGTGTTGAATATACGCTTTCTACCTGCCAGCTGGATTTCTGTCTTCCCGCCAAGTTTGATCTTAAATATATTGATTCCGACGGTTCCGAAAAAACACCGGTTGTGCTTCACCGTGCTATACTCGGTTCACTGGACCGTTTCATGGCATACATAATCGAGGAAACCAAGGGAAAATTCCCTGTATGGCTTGCACCCCTTCAGGTCAAGGTCCTTCCTGTCAGCGAAAAGACCAACGACTACGCCGCTAAGGTTTATGAAGCAATATACAATAACGGGGTACGTTGTCAACTTGATGACCGTAACGAAAAGATAGGTTACAAGATCCGTGAAGCCCAGCAGGTTGACCGCTGTCCTTACATGCTCATAATCGGCCAAAAAGAAGCCGATGAGAACACGGTAAGCGTAAGAAGCCGCGATACCGGCGAAACCGAAGTGATGACCCTGGATGCATTTATCGAAAAGGTTACCGGCGAAATTCTGAATAAGGTTCACTGATCGTACCCATTATGACGATCATCTTTAGCAACAAATATTTAACCTTTTAACATAGTTATAAAGTCAGAAACAGGACATACATCTTATCTTGTATGTCCTGTTTCTTTAATTAACACAATTCCCTTCATAAAGATTATACTCGGGAGCCACAGCATTTTTTATATTTCTTACCGCTTCCGCAAGGGCAAGGATCATTACGTCCTATCCTTTCTCCCTTTACAATTGTTGTTGATCTCTTCTGTTCCTTATATAATCTCTTCCTGGTTTCTTCATCATAGATATCATTCCATTCCTCAAGACCATATAACCAGTCAGCCTGTGCACCAACCATATTCTTATACAAAAGTTCTTTATCAAAAGCTAAAGAAACCTCTGTATCTTCCTCCATCTCTTCTATGGGATTAGGCTCCTTAAGACTATCATTAATACCATCCAGAAAACCGGTCATAGTCATTATATCTATTTCATATTTATCTGCCAGCTCCTTTACCGTACCTTTTACCTCTGTATCCGGATCTTTGAGCAGCAATTGATATATTTCCTTCTCTTTTTCAAAATAGGCTGCCCATAATTTCTGTAATTCCTGCTTATCAGCCTTAGCAGAGTAAGCCATGCTTCTCCATTTTTCCAATAATGCCATTTCTTTATTCCTCTCATTTCTTTACGAGCAATCGCTCTTATTAAATTCAATAGCCATACAATGTAACTACCGATATATTTTATCTGAAATATATCATATTTGCAAGTGGGGACTTAAATCATATTATTTCAAACCGGATCCTGTATTGTGAACAGATTATCTTCTGCTTCTTCTCATAGATTCTGTAATATCATTTATAAATACATAATAAATATCTCCAAAATCCTCAGAATGACTGTAATGCCCGTAATCATCAACCCACCGTATCTCTCCGTTTTTCTTCCTGATACGATAAACCACATGATCCATTCCGTCTCCGTCTTTGGAATCTATCTGTGTATCAATGGAATCCTGAATTTCTTTGAAATCATCCGGATAAACCATTCCTTCAAAAGTATACCCTGTAAGTTCTTTAAATTCCTCAACGGTATCGCACCCATATATTTCCAGAACCTTCTTGTTAAGATATATTAATTCCCTCTTATCATCTTCTTTATAAATAAAAAATCCTCCCGGTATTACCTCGGCCATCTGACGAATTATCGGCATGGTGTATTTTGTTAAAGTAAACTTATCAACATAACGTTCTTTTCTTAGGCTCTTAGAACTGTTTACTACATTTTCATTTGCAAAATCATCCATCTGCAACTGACTTGTATAATAATTCTGTTTATTTTTATACATACGTTTATCTGCTATTTCCAGTAACTGATTTAAAGTACAATCGGGAAATTCGATCCTGTCAGCTTTACCGATAGAAATAGAAATACCGTTAATATATTCACCTTTCCAGGAACTAAGCTTTCCCTCCAGCTCTGAAGCTCTCTCCAGAAATGTTTTATGCTCCATCGCAGCCACAACCACAAATTCATCACCACCGGTCCTGAAGCATCTGCCCAGACCATCAAAAGCCTGCTTAATACACTGAGCGGATCCTGTGATCAATTCATCTCCCGCAAGATGTCCGTATATATCATTGGTTTTTTTCAGTCCGTTAACATCCAGCATCACAATACAAAAATGCTCATTTTCATTATTTTCGACAGTAAACTTTTCATCCAGGGATTCTATAAGTTCATTATATGCTCTTCTATTCTCCAAACCTGTAAGTCCGTCACAATAAGCCATTTTCTTAACCTGTTCCATCTCAAAACTTGATTTTACAAAATCAATCAGATTTAAAACCAGATAAATGATAACCATAAATGAATAAAAAGTCATAGCCATTGCAACATTTATCATCCATTTACCGTTCATTAGATAAGTGACCGATGCGGACAGGGAAAAAAACATAAAACATATTGTAGGTATTCCCAGCAAAACAATATTTCTTTTGGCCGTTTGTCTGACTACCATAAAACCAAAATACAACATTCCGATGATAATACTTATTGTTAATATCTGTGAAAATATCAGACCGTCCGGAAGATCTATGACTCCTGTAAGGAATAATCCCAACTGAATTATAAGGTTCAATGCAGATATAAAATGCATTAATTTATAATATAAATTTTTACTGAATAAGTTTAATAAAATACCCGAAAACAAAAACGGACATAACATAAAAGCAATATAATTGATTATACCCGATAACACCATTCTTCCCGTCAGCATCCCAAATATATGAAAATCTGAAATAATCCATGCTGCGGAACAAAATCCAAACAAACTTAAATATATAAATCCTATATTATTTATATTTCCCTCCATATCGGGAGTCGCCTTGGCCACAGCAAACAGCATAAAGGAAATAAAGGATATGATTATAAGAATTATACATAATACTGCATACGGAATAAATTCTTTAATACGCTGTAAAGTGTATATAGACATGGTTGTGATCGCAGCATCTTTGATCAAAACTTCATAATGATAATGCCTCGGTTCAACCGTAATATAAATATACTTACCCTCAAAATCCTTACGAAGAGGTATTAATGCAAATACATTCCCCAAAGTAGTTGTAGTATTTAAAATTTTCGAAGGCCCGGCATGATAGATATGCTCGCCCTCCACATAAGCGTCCACAGAATAATAAGGACATTTTATCCGCAGTATCTGCCCATCATCCAGCCTTTTCGGTAATGGATGATAAAAAGTTACCGGATTTGTATTTCCGATACTGAACTGTCCCGATACTTCCTCGCTGCTACCATCTGTGTGGATAAGTGTCCATCCATCTTTCAGATCAATGGTATAATCCACTCGGGGAGAAATCCATTCATCCTTTATCATTATACCCATAACAAGAATTGAAATAACTAATAAAAGAATAATAATCTCCATTATTCTTTTAATAAATCTAAACATATCCAAGGATTTATACATCAATATCTCCAGACTCAATCATATATAATATATTTTTTTCGGCTTATATTATAGCATAATCATAACTTACAAAAAAGAATATAAAACATCATTCACTGTATAAAACCCAAAATAATACCGGTAAACTTAACATCTACCGGCATTATAAATCAAATATATACTAAATATCCTAATTGCATCCATGAGATCCGCAATCACCATGATGACATTCATGTCCTTCTCCATGTTCATGATCATGATGATGACACTCTGTATCCGGATCATATACAAGTTTTCCCGCCAGATAATCATTAACCATTATATCTGCTTCTCCATCTACCCCGGGAAGGACCTGAATACCTGCTTCCATCAAAACATTTCTGGCTCCCATACCGATTCCTCCGCATATAAGCACATCTACCTCAGAAGCTCTTAAAAACCCTGCAAGAGCACCATGACCTGTACCGTTAGTATCGATGATCTGCGATGATTTGATTTCTCCGTTATCAGCATCATAGAGCTTAAACTGCTCCGTACGTCCGAAATGCTGTCCTACCTGTCCCTGTTCATAAGTAACTGCAATCCTCATAACACTCTCTCCTTTTAAATTAATACTAATATTTGCCGGTATTTCCTCAATCTTATACGAACCACCCGTAATCTGTATTCGTTTACCGTTAACCATAGCATCAGAAAGCTTAAAACGGGCACTTTCATATATACTTGTAACCGTTGCCCTTGAAACCCCCATCGCCACCGCACATTCTTCCTGGGTCATCTTTTGATAATCTATCAATCTGATAGTCTCAAATTCATCCAACATAAAAAATACAGTTTCAAAATCACCTGTGCTTTCCGGAACAAAACTCCAATAATCGGGATATCCGCATATTTTTCTACATCTCTTCGGTCTGGCCATACACCCACCTTTTCTGACATATGTTAATAACAACTCATATTTTATAATCATTTCTGCCATATGTCAATAATTATAATTTATATAACTATTTTCTTTCATCTTAAATTCCATTAATGTATTCCCAAAAAAACATTTTTTCACATAACTTTATGATATACTCCAAAAAGCATGTTAACATTATCAATATTTTTATATGACAACAGATAACCTTATTATGTCAATAAATCAAACCACTTATACGGAGGAACACATCTATGAATAATACAAATGAAAAGAAAAATATTTTTGCTTATTTTCCGGTTGTTGTGGTAACAGCTATATTTTGTTGTATCTTATGGGGTTCGGCTACTCCGGCAATAAAAATTGCATATAAACTGTTCAACATTGGAGTTGATGATGTAAACTCAAGACTGATGCTTGCAGGTGTAAGATTTATGATCGCAGGGATCATGACAATACTGTTTGGTTCGATAATTTCCAAAAAATTTCTTTTCCCGAAAAAAGCATCGGCAAAATACATTCTGATATTGTCTTTACTGCAAACTGTAGGACAATATTACTTTTTCTTTATGGCTTTGGCACACACCTCAGGTGTAAGGGGTTCTGTAATAAATGCTTCCGGGAATTTCTTTGCAATACTTTTTGCTGTTTACATTTTCAGAACCGAGAAAATGACCTTAAGAAAAATAACCGGCTGCATTGTAGGTTTTATAGGTATACTGGTGATTTTGGGAACGGGAAGCAATTTCTTTTCAGGTACCGTTACTTTAAAAGGAGAAGGTGCTATGCTTATAGCCACTCTCTTTTATGCAGCAAGCGGATGTTGTATAAAGTTTTTTTCAAAACATGAAAATCCGGTGGTTCTTAGCGGATATCAATTCGTTATCGGGGGATTTATTCTGTATATCATCGGACTATTAATGGACGGAACTTTGATTTTCTCATCTGTTTCATGTTATACAAATATGATATATATGGGGTTTATTTCTGCCGGGGCTTATACCTTATGGGGTATTCTTCTAAAATACAATCCCGTAAGTCGTGTTTCGATCCTGGGATTTATGAACCCCATTATGGGAGTACTGCTTTCCGCTCTTTTTCTTGGTGAAAACCGGGAAGCATTTTCCTTAAAAAGTTTACTTGCTCTTATTTTAGTCGTGCTCGGAATAATTATAGTAAATACACAAAATAATATCAAAAACTGAATTTCGTACCGATTTTTCTCAACGATTGTCATCAGTCCTCACGGAAATTTTACTCATTATTATCAGCATCATAATAAGCACAATCGGAAAAAAAAGACCTATTCCCATACCTGCACGGATATCATCTCCGGCTTGTTGTGTTACCCTCCCCACAATAGCAGGACCCATACTTCCCCCCAAATCACCTGCCATAGCAAGAAGAGCAAACATTGCCGTTCCTCCGGCGGGAAATTTCTTCGAAGAAATACTTATGGTTCCCGGCCACATAATACCAACAGAAAAACCGCACAACATACACCCGATCAAACCTATAACAGGATCAGACGAAATCGAAGCCAGAAGATAACAGATAACACACAAAACTCCGGAACTCAGCATAAACTTCATAAGATCCAACTTTTCTCCATACTTTCCGTATATTACTCTACTTATAGCCATTGTAACCGCAAACATACATGGGCCCATCAAATCCCCTAATGTTTTTGACAGCCCTAATGCGGCCTCCGCATAAGCAGAGGCCCACTGAGCCATGGCTAGTTCAGATGCTCCGGCACAAACCATAAGGCATATAGAAACCCAGAAAACAGATTCCCCCACAAGCTCTCTTACACCCATTCCCTTACCTTCCTCAACTATAGGAATAATAGGACAGGTTGCAAAATTATAAATATTGTAAGCAGGTATCAAAGCCCAAAAAATCGCAAGCCATCTCCAATTATCTACACCAAACACCTTAAAAAACAAGGTAGATATTACTATAGTTACCACAGCCCCCCAGCAGTAAAAGGAATGCAATAAACTCATGGTTGCTTCTTTATTATCAAACGGACACGCCTCAATAATGGGATTTACCAAAACCTCTATAAGTCCGCAACCCATAGCATACACAGTTACACTTATCAGTATTCCGGCAAATGCACTCGGCAATATATCCGGTAAAATTGCTAATCCTATAAACCCTGCAGCGGAACATACTTCCGATATAATGATTGAAATTCTGTAACCTATTCTATCCACAAATTTTGCACAAAATAAATCTACCAACAATTGAGTAAAAAAATATACCGTGGATATTAAAGCTATATTCCCAAGAGATATCCCATAATCCTTATGAAACTTTAAAAATAATAACGGAGCAAAATTTGCAGCAATAGCCTGAGTTACAAATCCAAGATAACAGGCAAGTTTTGTTTTATCATAATCGGGCATGTTCATATCCTCCCATCTCTGTTCAAATTCTAAGTTTACCGCTTAAAATTCAATTTCAACCGGCTCTTCCTCAAAGCAGTCTTCCAGATCCGGATCGTTCTTTACTTTCGTATCCATTTTTTATTGGTGATATCGGCACTTTTATTCATAATAATGTCAAGCCACAAGACAACATCTTCAATGTTCCTGTCAAAGTCCGTTTTATTAAAGATCGGGATATCTACGGCAAACCACTCTCCAAAATCTTTAACAAGGCACATACTGACAACTCTGTCGATGTCTATATCATGAAACTCATTTCTTCAAAGCATCGCCATAAGCAATACTCTCCGGCTGTGCTCTGCGACACTTTATACATTATTAGATCTCCGGATCAATACCGTTTAGGTAAAATAGAAAAATGAGTCTGCATCTGGTACAAAATCTATCCCAGTAGAAAACCATATAATATGGCAAAATCAATTTTTCACCATTCTGCCCAACATTATTGACACTTAGTTTAAACCTGCTAATAGTTTGCAAGTCTTTTTTATCTTTTTTCTAAAAAATTTAAATCAATCATATTTTACCATAGCAAACAAAGCCAGGGAATATCTGACATCTAAACAGCTTTTTGGATTGTATTGTTAGTGTAGGTTCTCTTTTGATCTATACTTCTGCTTCGTTTAATACGCTCGATACTCCGAAATGATAAACCCTTAAAAACTTATTATACGCTGCAAACATTGCCGACAGATAATGCTTACCTTCTGCTCTTTTCTTTAAGAAATAAATACATACCGGATCTTCCGCATACAGTTTTTGATGCTTATTAACTGATTCCATGACTTCATATCCAAGCTTTCTCATCACCTTCGAGCCTCGTTTAGACATATGTCTCTCTGTTCCAGTGCTATAGCATCAGCTGAATTAATCTTTTTTTGTTCTGCCCGGACATCATCTGCAATATCCGGTGTGGTCCTATAATACGCATCTCTTAAGTATTCCTTTTCGGTCATATTGGGATCAAATTCCATCTTATAAAGATCAGAAATGATATATTCATTTCCGGAATCAATTATACCTTTTATAAACGAGTCGCACATATTCTTTGTGAAAGAATCATCTGACGGATGACAATACACAATAAATACTTTCATATTGCAAAACCTCCACAGTAATAAATGGTATAATACTATTCGCGTACTACTTTTGTCCGCGAACAATATGCCTGTCCGCGAGTAGTTTCTTAGCCCCCCTAAGCCTAAATTTCATTCTATATACATATTTTTCAGCTATCTCGTTGCAAGCATACCCACTTTCCTCGCTATTCGCGCAAAGTACAGGTACATATTTGCGCGTAGCAATGAGCCATGCGCAGATTTGAGCGAATAGGACACCTGGAGCTTGCTCACGGGCGGACATATTCACGAAAAGATGCATACGGCGAATGCCGTGACAACGAGTAAGCTCTGCTTACGAGTTTGTCAGCATGGCTTACACTTTTCGCGACAGCAAGCAGACAGTCTCGACTGTTGTATGCTTGATCAACCGAATTACCGTCGTAATATAAGCTGCTGACTATTCTTTTTCACTGTTGAATCGATATATGTATCGGACTTCCCTTAGTTCTTTTCCACCGATGCTATCTTCTACATAATCACCTGTACATAAAAATCCGAATTTTTCATAAAACTTCCGAGCTCGATGATTGTCTTCCAGAACCCAAAGAAAAACTTCTTCAAACCCCTGATTTTTCAATTCATTCACCACTTTTGACAATAATCTGTATCAGTAGCCCTTACCCATATATTCAGGCAAAAAATATATAGAGATTACTTCGCCCGATTCAGAGTACTGTTCAAATCGAGAGCGACAAAAGCTGCTTGTCCCGATATATTCTCCATTTTCTATGCAAACAAATGTATTCCACCCCGGCGTTACTATTTTATCAGCCCAACGCCCTTCCGGAATCTGATCTAAATAATCCTGCGGAATAATTCCTGCATAGGCGTATTTCCAGCTTAATTCGTATATTCTGCTTATCGCTTTTCTGTCATCTGATGGCTC
>JAILKH010000056.1 GCA_024693925.1 Lachnospiraceae bacterium
TTGCAATATCCTCTGGCAGATTATCGGAAAATGCAATGCTCTTAGCCATTCTGGCACTGACATTATCGCCGGCCAAAACATGAGTTTCCACTGTTCTGAACTTAGGAACAGACAGGATACCTTTTTTGATCAACGTATCCAAATCTATGCTGTAAATAATATCATCTGTAAATATCTTCCCAAGCGAAGCTTTCTCCTTCTCACTGGTTCTGTAGGGGGTCGCTGTCAACCCGATCATCCCGACATGGGTTCCATTTTTTACAGCTTCCTCTTTTACATACTCAATAATCGCTTGATAGGTGGGCGCCACTGCATGGTGTGCCTCATCAATCACCAGATAAATGTTTTCGTCTTTCATCCAGCTTCCGATTGCGGAAAGATTTTTGATAATACTGTCCTTCCCGGCAATCAATATATCCTCGTCCCCTTGGATATGGATCGGCTGGTCATGCATACCGGATATGATCCGGTACTTATATGTTAATCTGTCCGGAAGGAGATCCGAATAACCATTTGAGACAAATGCTTCAGCCGCCTGGTCCAACAGTAAATGCCTGTGCGCGATCCATAGAACCTTCATATGCTTATTTACGGCATTTTTAAGCAGCCAGTAAACTGCGGTCAGTGTCTTTCCCGCACCGGTCGGCAAGACGATGATTGCGCTGAAATCTTTTTTGCGGTTGATTTCATTCAGCTTGATCATCGCCTTATTCTGGTGATCATAAAGTTCCCGGGGGTTCTTTCCTTTTGCGACGGTGACGGTGGCTGCGTTTTGGTTTTCGTAGGTGGGCATGGGGATTCCTCCATAAAATCGCTTTTAGTAATCTTCTAATTATCTTCTTTATTGTAAGCTCCGTTATCCAGATTTTCTCTTCTATTTATTTCATACCTACGCAAGCTTTTAATATATAAAGTTCGTTGAGATATGGTTTTTGTATTTGTTGCCCATACCCATAAACTAATATAAAAAACAATTGCAACAATAATCACGAGAACATCCGTAACCCTTATATTTTTTACTATCACAAAAAAAATCACCGCACCTTTAGCTTCTAATACACGTTTTATATAATCAGAAATAACCATAATTAATGTGCCCGCGGAACATATAAATCCTAACTGTACAGTAGCCAGCCTTCCTGTAATCAATTCAATCACTTTTGGCATCTTGACTATTTGCTTGTTCTTTACACATGTTTCCTTAAAAATAGTAATAAAATTAGCTTCCCACCCTGTGGGACTGTCAAGGTATACAGCAATATATGCTGCTATTCTATTCATTCCCTCTCTAATACTAATAAACCTTCTTTGAAACGCAAACAATACAATATATACAGATAAAAATGCATATTGGTTTTTAAATTGTACCGAAAAGCAAAATACTGTAACAAAAATAGTATACATTGCGATTATAAGATTATTTCGTTCTGAGTCCAGATTTAAGATTTCACTCTTTAAAGCACTATATTCGGTATTTTTATCCATTAAAAAACTTTCCCCACCCTTTCTTTTATATTAACAATAATTTATATGCTAACCTAACTCAAACAATCCAATATATCAGAAACACCCTTTGAAAGATTATACTATGCGTAATAAATTGATTTAAAAAGCTAATAAATCTATATTATTCCTTGACTCAGTAGGATTAGCTTTTCCAATTAATATAATAAAAAGATGTCTTTTGTCCCATATATAAGCCATCTTCTCTTAAGCATCGGGCAATAACTAATCCAGTTAATTGCCTGATGTTCGATAAATATTATCTTACCACTATTTCTGCTTACAAAACTCCAGTGTATGCGCTTTCCCGCCAGTTCTCTTAATCATTTCATTCATACCTATTATTGCTGTTAAATTTGCAACCTGATTACTAAAGGCTTCTTCATCATGATAGAAAAGCACTGTCCTCATATCGTTTGACAACACAAACGAGCTAATAATATCTTTATCTGTAATACCAATAGAATGACCAAAAATATATAGCATTCTATCAAGAGTAACTCCTTCAGAAATATTATCCAACCAATCCATATAGTTACTGTCTGTCGCCTTAAATATACGTTGAAAATACTTTCTAAACGGAGCATAACCTATTAGATTTTTAATACCTTCATCCCCTAAATATTCATCAATGCCTAATACCATTTTATTTTTTGTTTTTCCATCACCTATTTTCCCATGAACATAACAAAACTCCGCTTTTATGCCTTCGCTTTTCAAAAATCTTTCAAACGTCGTTGTGTAATTAAATGATAAAACAAATGGTTCTTGACAAGTTCTTAGTCGATCAATAAGATATTGTATATTCTTTGTTGGCTTTACAGATATTATTTCAACATACTCACGCAAATATGTTTCAAATCCTCGAATGAACGAATTAAGATCCCCCAATAACTTGTCTCGTAATTCTTGATACCGGATATCAAACGTCATATACTGTATCCCGTTAACATTTTCTCTTTTTAACGTCCTTTGTAACTGTTCAGAACCCCTGCTTATTGCAGGACGATCTCTGCGTTTCCGGCAAAAGCTGCAGTCAATGCTTCGTAGGCACTGACTCCATGCTTTCTGCCCGTGCTGATATATGACATGATGTCCAGATAATCCTGTGCGCCACTTTCTGTG
>JAILKH010000155.1 GCA_024693925.1 Lachnospiraceae bacterium
CATTATATTTCCATATATATTGATTAATTATCCGTAAGAATATAAAAATATAATATTCTTCTTGACACAAAGATATCTAAAGCATAAAATAATCTAGTGTGTTGTGAAAGTCCGTGTCCTTTTCTACAGCACGTTCATAAATATGTAAACTCATTTTTCAGCATAATAGGAGGTAGGACAATGGCTAACATTAAATCAGCCAAGAAGAGAATTCTTGTTATAAAGAATAAGACCGAGCGCAATAAGGCCGCAAAATCCAAAGTAAAAACATTTGTCAAAAAAGTATATGCGGCAATTGATGCAAATGATAAGGCTGCAGCTGATATAGCTCTTAAAGAGGCGATTTCCGAGATCAGCAAGGCTGCTTCAAAAGGTATTTATCATAAGAGCACAGCTTCAAGAAAGATTTCACGTCTAACAAAAGCTGTTAATAAAATAGCATAAATAAAAAAGCATTCGGTACCGTCATGCCGGATGCTTTTTTTGCTTTTTCGTATTTTTAAAATACAGATATTTACACATCTTCCTTTATATTTTCTTCACTCTTCTTATCCTTTGTGTTTTCACTGCCGGTATTATCTTTTACAGATTTATCGGTGGTCTCGGAAAGTTTTTTAACTACAGATCCCTGTGATTTTTTTTCAATACTCCCCTTTCCTACCGTATCCTCCTGGTTTTTATTATCTTCTGCAGTTATTCGTATTGTATTATCCTTTTCAAAGGGATATTCTATTCCCCAGGCTCCACGTATACTGTCCATAAGCTGCATCATTCTTAATATCTGGGCATGCGGCATTTCGGCACTTTCAAAATTACCGACACGTATTGCATTCATGGCCGAAATAACCTCATATTCATATCCTGTTATCTGTGTAGGCGCAGTATATTCGGCGACAATCTTTCTTTCGTTATTAAAAACTCTCACTAATTCATAATTATTTATATTTTCAATCTCGATATATCCTAAAGTACCGTTTATAAGGCCTCTGCGGTCGGTTTGTGCCAGCATGGTAACATACAACGAAGCCATACGTCCGTCTCTGTAGGTAAGCATAATGTTTTCCTGTGCATCCACTCCGGTATCAAGCTTAACACAATTGGCAGCAATATTATCTATCTCATCACCAAAAACCATGGAGGCAAAATTAAGAACATAAACTCCCAGATCCAACAAGGCACCACCCGCAAGTTCCGGACGGATAAGCCTGGATTTTCCAATCAACGGATAGCCAAGATTTGCCGAAAGAGAAGTAGCCTTTCCGATTATTCCGGAATCCAGAACTTTATTTATCTTATGTCTCATAGGCATATATCGTGTCCACATAGCTTCCGACAAATACAAGCCTTTTTCTTCTGCCATAAGCAAAACTTCTTCCGCCTGCTTTGCATTTGCGCAAAATGCCTTCTCACAAAGAACATTTTTCCCATGATTCAGCGCCATTTTAATGTGTTCGTAATGATGTGAATGAGGGGTGGCTATATAAACCAGTTCAATATAAGGATCACTCAACATATCGGAATATGAACCATATGCCTTCTCAAACCCATATTTATCCGCAAATGCTTTTGCTCTTTTTATATCACGGGAAGCTATTGCATAACATTCAGCCCCGTTCAAAGGTTGCAATGTTGTAGCCATTGCTCCGGCCATCTCTCCGGCACCTACAATACCTATTTTCATATATATAATCCCACCTGAATATAACGATATCGTACCTGATTTACTGATATTTAACCGTATTATTGTTTACTGACATCCCATCCATATCATTAATAAATTGGGAGAATTTGGAATACTTATAATTTCTGATATTAAAGCTCGGAATCTTCTTCTCGATCTTTTGCTTAAGTTCGGGTAAACTCATGGTTTTTTTCGGATATGACGAAACAATATCCTGTACTATCTTCTCCATTTGTTCCTTTGTTATATCACTTTCCGCAACATCCACATAAATCGTCTTCCCATTCTGAGTCAGATGAAGACTTTTGAAGCTTTCCAGAAACTTGGAAAGTTTTGAATAACCATAATTTCGGACATCAAAATCAGCATGTCTGTTACTGATCTTATTTCCCAGTTCTCCCACTGTTGTATCTTTATCATTGGCATCATTATCCGTTATTATCTTAAGAATTGTTTCTTCTATATCTTCTCGGGATACATCATTTGTCTGTGTCTCTTCCGCGGCAAGTACTTCCAGATATTTAAATAATGTACAGGAGGTTCTGAATGCCTCTACGGTTTTTTTCTCGCCCATCCCAATAACCAGCATACCCGCTTCACGAAGTCTGGCTGCAAGTCTCGTAAAATCACTGTCACTGCTCACAAGGCAAAAACCATCCACCTTTCCCGAATATAATATATCCATTGCATCTATGATCATTGCCGAATCTGTCGAATTCTTCCCCTGGGTATAACTATACTGCTGAACCGGAGTGATCGAATTTTTCAGAACAACATCTTTCCAGCCCGATGTAGATGGATTTGTCCAGTCACCATATGCCTTTTTATAAGTTGCGATCCCATAATTTGATATTTCATCAAGTATAAACTTTACATATCTTATGGAAATGTTTTCCGAATCAATAAGAACTGCAAGCCTTTTATCCTGTTGTTCCATAACCACCTCTATCCTTTTTCAAGCATTTTTTCATAGAATTCCCTATTTGTTTTCTTCATGGATACAGGCTTGTTATCTCTGTTAAGAAAGCAATGCGAACTCTTCCCCACAGTGCATAACTCACCGGTACTTTCCAAATATACCTTATAACCAACTACCATTTTGATCCCGTTGAATTTCTCCAACTCCAGTTCTATTACAGCAGTATCTCCGTAATGTATCATTTTCCTGTATTCACATTCCACTGTCAAAACCGGACTTATTATACCCTCATGCTCAAGCCTTGCATAAGCATAACCCTTATCATCCATATATGCGGTACGGGCCTCTTCAAACCACCGTATATAATTGGAATGGTGAATGACTCCCATCTGATCACTTTCATAATATTGTGTTTTATGTATATATTTATATGCCATTTTCTTATCCTTTATTACTTATACTTCTTATTTACAGGGGATCAGTTTATCTTTTCCGCCCATATACGGCTGCAATACTTTCGGTATGTTAACACTGCCGTCGGCATTAAGATTATTCTCCAGAAATGCAATAAGCATACGCGGCGGAGCCACAACTGTATTATTTAATGTATGGGCATAATATTTTCCGTCGGCACCGTTAACCCTGATTTTAAGCCTTCTGGCCTGCGCATCTCCAAGATTTGAACAGCTTCCAACCTCAAAATATTTTTTCTGTCTGGGACTCCATGCCTCTACATCAAAAGACTTTACTTTAAGATCGGCCAGGTCTCCGGAACAACATTCAAGAGTTCTCACAGGTATGTCCATGGATCTGAACAGATCTACTGTATTCTGCCATAACTTATCGAACCACATCCCCGAATCTTCAGGCTTGCATACCACTATCATCTCCTGTTTCTCAAATTGATGAATTCTGTATACACCCCTTTCTTCAATACCATGAGCTCCCTTCTCCTTCCTAAAACATGGAGAATATGAAGTCAGTGTTTTCGGAAGTGAGGATTCATCAATTATTGTGTCAATAAATCTGCCTATCATGGAATGTTCACTGGTTCCTATAAGATAAAGATCCTCTCCCTCTATCTTATACATCATTGCATCCATCTCCGCAAAACTCATAACCCCCGTAACCACATTACTTCTTATCATAAAAGGAGGTATACAGTAGGTAAAACCTCTATCGATCATAAAGTCGCGGGCATATGAAATTACTGCGGAATGTAATCTGGCTATATCTCCGCAAAGATAATAAAATCCATTACCGGCAACTCTGCCTGCCGCGTCTAAATCAATTCCGTCAAATCTTTCCATAATATCCGTATGATACGGAATCTCAAAGTCGGGAACCACGGGTTCACCATATCTTGTTACCTCAACATTTTCGGAATCATCCTTACCTATGGGTACGGAAGGGTCAATAATATTGGGGATAGTCATCATAATGGAAGTTATCTTTTCCGTTAATTCGGTTTCCTGTTTTTCAAGTTCCGAAAGACGTGCGGCATTATCACTGACCTGTTTTTTTAAATCCTCCGCCTCTGCCTTCTTTCCCTGCGACATTAATGCTCCGATCTGTTTACTTATGGTATTTCTATTGGAACGCAAACTGTCTGCTTCCTGCTTGGCAACCCGGGATTTAGCATCCAGATCTATAACCTCATCAACAAGAGGGATCTTTTCCTCCTGAAATTTATTTTTAAGATTTTGTTTAACTAATTCCGGATTTTCTCTGACAAATTTTATATCTAACATTACCTTTCCTCCCAATTGATTTCTTTACGCAAATAATAGCTCAAGTTCATCCTGAGCTATTATCTTACTCCAGCAGTAAAAGTATATACTTTTTATACTTATTTTACAAGGGTTAACTAATGAAATAGCCATTCTTGCCGTTTTCTTTGGCAATATCCAGTGCCCTGTCCGCGATGGGATATATATGACGAAAATCATCTTCCAGCTCATTTATGATAACCGCGCCGACAGAGCAGCTTACAACAATTTTTTTCCCCATATTATTTAATACTATTTCCGCATCCATACATATATCCAACAAAATTTTCTCAAGATATTCTCTATCGGGTATCTCAGGTATAAACACACCAAATTCATCCCCTCCAAGTCTTGAAACAATCTCATTTCCCACAAAACGGTTCCTTATAACTTCTGATATTGTCCTTAATATACTGTCACCAACATCATGTCCGAATATATCATTAACTTTTTTAAAATTATCAACATCTAATATAAAAAAGCAGCAATGACCGGTTCTATTATTTTTACTCAAAAATTTATTAACGCTCATCTCCAGAATACGGCGATTGGTAAGACCCGTGAGGGAATCTCTCTCCATAAGTTTCATTTCCTCTGTATCTCCGAAATTCTCCTGCTCCATTGAATTAATATTAAAGCTGCATATTAAATGTCCGTCTGTATCCTCTCCCATAATCACATTACATACATACCAGTTATAAATGACTTTCTCCTCATCCATATACATAAAGGGAATTTTAACACAGGATGCCCCCTTCTCGAAACTATTTATAAGCATCTGTCTTAATAAGATTCCTTCTACCCTCCTTGCTTCATCTTCATCAATAGAGTTCAAAAAAGCCTCCAGATAAGCATCATAAGTAGCATAATCCGTATTGTTTCTCAAAACCAACGCATAATTACCCTTTCTTTCCAAACACTTATTATCCGTAAGATCAAACTCGGCAAAGCCTCCATTATTGTTAGTAAGGAGGCGTTCATATTGTTTAGCCCGCCAATTTTGTCTTGATAAATTAATCTCTTTAGATATATTCTTAAGAATAACCAGGTAAATAAGGGAATCACGGTCTGACGAGCCCGCACGAAGAAAGATAAGCTCCGCACTGTCCATAAAATAAGGTTCGGTATTAAAACAATTAATTCTTATCGATATTCTATCATCTCCCAGGAGTAAAGACTCCCTTGCTCCCTCAAGCTTGTCCTCCTCACCATCCTTCAAACGAAGCCCTGATTTTAAATATTCCCATGCACCATGTATTATATGTCTTCCAAACACATTATCGGATCCTTTATGGAAATATTCGGCAATATCCTCTTCTGCATAATATCTCCAAATCTCCTCATATTCCGCACCCAGTATATCATCAAGAGCTTTTAATAATAATTGTGACAGCCCACAGCTGCTCTCGGTTGTTTCCTCAATCACTATCACATCCATTATTATTTCGCTCACAAAGTATTTGAAGTAACATAATACACTGATATTCTCAAGGTCACCATTATATCTCTCCAGCTCCAGCTCTTCCCTGAAATCTGTCTGATGCCCCATTAACGCATTCCTTACGGAAGCGGAAAATCTTTTTCTTGACGGGAGCCGCAGAGACGATAACATCTCTGTTTTTATATCGGAATCTGTTATTTTATCCAGCGTAGTATCAAGAATCCTTAACAGACTATCATTCACGTAAACAACCTCATTCACCTTGATCTCCGACGATAAAGCCAGCTTTAGTCGCATAAACCCCGCCCTGCTGTCATCAAAAAAAGAAGTTATCTGCTGTCGCATCAATATATTCTTTCTTAATATACTTACAGCTCGTTTTTCCGTTTCAATCTCAGCAAGTTCTATTATATTACGGATTCTCTTTCCCAACAGTTTCTTCGAATACGGCAGCCGAAGCACATCCTTAATTTCACGATGATGATAAATATCTTCCCACGCACCATCGTACCCGGACACAAGGGCTACCATGGGAACCTCCGTAAAGAACTTCTTTCCCACGGATTTTTCAAGCAATAATCTGCCTTCATCCATAGACTCGGTAAAATCAATTACTATCATCGAAACATTGGCAAACTGATATTTCATATAATCCATTACTTCTTCGGCACTATCAAGTAATATCAATTCACATTCATTATCCAGCGCTTCTATTATATCTTCGGCAGCTTCCCCGGTTTTTGTCAAAAGTATGATCTTAACATATCCTTTAAGCCCGGCAGAACTCATCTCTTTCCTGTTCTCATCAAGTTTTTCAATAAATTCCTCTTCAGGAAGCGGTCTGTAAAAATAAAAACCCTGAATTCTGTCGCAATCCATGGACAAGAGCATATCATACTGATTTTCGGTTTCCACCCCTTCAGCTATAACTTCCATATGAATGGCTTTCGCCATTTGAATTATGCTGTACAGAATATTCCCGGCTTTATCAGAAGTATCAAGACTGTCCATAAAGCGCATGTCAATCTTCAATACATCCACACTCATATCTTTCAACATATTCAGAGATGAAAAACCGGAGCCAAAATCATCCATGAGAACTTTATATCCGTCGTCCTTAAACCTCTGAATAACATTTATAAGTTCCTGCGGCTGATCCATATAAGCACTTTCGGTTATTTCGATTTTCAGGCAATCCGAATTCAAGCCATACTGTTCGGTTATCTTTATAATATCTTCATATAAATTGGGATTATAAAAATCCATTCTGGAAAAATTAACGGAAATGGGAACTATATTTTTTCCCTGCAGTTTTCTGTTATATTGAAACCTGCATACCCTCTCCCACACATACGAATCCAAAGCAGACACAAAACCATTCTTTTCAAAGGTCGGTATAAACTCTCCGGGCGAAACAAAGCTTCCGTCACTTTTTCTCCATCTGACTAAGGCTTCCGCTGATACGATTTCTTTCGTTTGAACATCGACAATAGGTTGATACATTATGAAAAATTCATTGTTTTCTATCGCTTTTTGAGCATCACGCATTATCCTTTGCTCAATAACAATTGCATCTCTCATAGCAGCGGTAAAATAACTTTTACGTATTACAAAACTATCTTTTATTCCTCCCAATGCCATATTGGCTCTATCACACATGACCGCTATATCCCTGTCCTCTTTTTCCACACGGTAAAGCCCAACATGCAAAAAAACAGAATAATTCAAGGTGTTCCATTTGATATCACCTTTAAGTATTCTGTCAAATTCATCTTCATTTTTTTCCCATTCACTTACTGTTACGCAGATTGCAAAATGATCCGACTCCAACCTGCCTACAGTGGACATACCGGCTCTAAATTTGTCAAGCAGCAATTCGGCAAATTCACAGATCAGTCTATCACCCACTTTTGATCCAAATAATTCATTCACAGCCTTAAATCTGTCAATATTCCAAACTCCTATTATAAAGCTCTCTTCAGCGTTACTATTTATCAATTTCAAGGTTTCACTGAAAAAAAATTCTTTATTCAGCACCCGGGTTAAAGGATCAAGCATTGAACGTCTCTGAAACTTGGACAGCTCTTTTTTAAGCACTTCCTCTTTTTCAATCTTTGACGGTTCACGGACCAATATAATATCATACTGCCGGAAACCGTTTTCCAACAATATACTTTTAATGCTCAGATCATATAATCTGAACAATCCGTTTCCCTGTAACAGGTTAACCTTTATTTTTACTACAGATCCCAAAAGAGCTTTTTTCTCAAATGCGTTTTTTATTTCTTCATGATCTTCCTGTGCTATGTAATTAAAAATATCGTCATCTGTAGATTCAGGATTAAAAGAATCATACTTGAGCATTTTAAGAGCTTTGGAATTCACAGCTTCAAGACGGTATTTATCACTCTTAATAACAATTATATGTCCCCCCGGAATTGCTTCGCTTAAAGAAATATATTTCTTTCTTTCCTCATCCCGCTGTCTTGCCAATCTGTTTGTGGAATCAATAAACGTCTCATAAATACATTTAACCGTATATTTAACTATGTTTGGATCATATGGCCTGTTAATATTATAATTAACTCCATATCTCATTAATTCATAATCAAGATCTGCATTATTTGAAACAGCTATAATTGCTATTTTACGAAGTTCAGGGCTTTCTTTAATATAATTTATAAATACTTTCGAATCGGTAAGAGAATCACAGACATCTATTATAACAATATCAATGGCATAATTCTTTATGATATCGGAGGCTTCTTTCAAACTGTCCGTTTCATAAACCCTGTTATCCATATCCAGCATTGACTTTAATACCTGTCGGTCTATTCCTTCTTTTTCTATTATAAGTAAGCCCGCTTTTCCTACCATACCATTCTCCTTAAAACTATAACGACTCATACTAATTTTACAATAATTATCAGAAAATTTCAATCGGAGCAAAAAAAGAATCCGACACTTCGTCGGATCCTTTTTTTAAACAAGATCATTATATCAAATATAATTAATTAACCTATCTCTGAATGAAAAGTCTGCAAACTCTTTACACCCGAAATCTTATCCTGCATAACCTTTATACCCTGGGCAGAAGCCTTTGCCGCAGCCATAGTGGTAACATAAGGAATACGGGCTTTAATTACACCTTTTCGTATATAACTGTCATCCATTGCTCCCTTTTTATCATCGGGAGTATTTATCACCAGATCTACTTCATTATTTGTTATAGCATCCAATATATTCGGTCGTCCCTGCTGTAATTTAAATATCTTGGTTGCTTTGATCCCCGCACCAACGATCATATCATAGGTACCACCTGTAGCAATTATCTTAAATCCGCATTCGTCAAACATTTTTGCCACATTGACAAGTTCAGCTTTATCTCTGTCATTAACGCTTATCAATACAGTTCCCGAAAGCGGTAATCTGGTTTGCGTTGCTTCCTGCGCCTTATAATAAGCTTCTCCGAAAGACGATGCCATTCCAAGCACCTCGCCGGTAGATCTCATTTCCGGTCCCAAAAGAGGATCTACTTCCTGGAACATATTGAACGGAAATACCGCTTCTTTAACACCACAATGCTTAAATTTTCCTTCTTTAAGAGAATTAACAGGCGAACTCTTCCCTGTAAGAGGCATTGTTATTATTTCGGTCGCTATCGGTACCATTCTTATATTACATACCTTAGATACAAGAGGTACGGTTCGTGAGGCTCTGGGATTGGCCTCAAGTACATACACCTTGTCATCCTCGATAGCATATTGCATATTCATAAGACCTCTTACATTCATTTCAATAGCTATTTTTTTAGTATAATTCTTTATCGTTTCAACATTCTTTTCGGAAATATTTATAGAAGGAAGAACACAAGCCGAATCTCCGGAATGGATACCTGCAAGTTCAATATGCTCCATAACGGCAGGAACAAAAACATTTTCGCCGTCACTTATTGCATCTGCTTCACATTCCAGGGCATTATTAAGAAATCTGTCAATAAGTATAGGCCTGTCCGGGGTAACGCCTACAGCCGCAGCCATATAAACCTTCATGTGTTCATCATCATGAACGATCTCCATTCCTCTTCCACCCAAAACATACGAAGGGCGTACCATTACCGGATATCCGATCTTCTTAGCGCATTCTAACGCTTCCTCAACATTTACCGCCATTCCCGATTCAGGCATAGGAATGTCAAGCTTATCCATCATTTCACGGAATTGATCTCTGTCCTCTGCAAGATCAATGGTCTCAGGTGTTGTTCCCAGAACATTTACACCGTATTTCTTAAGGTCTGCAGCAAGGTTAAGGGGAGTCTGGCCTCCAAACTGAGCTATTACACCAAGAGGTTTTTCTTTCTCATAGATACTTAAAACATCCTCCAGAGTAAGTGGCTCGAAGTAAAGCTTATCGGATGTATCATAATCCGTTGAAACCGTTTCAGGATTACAGTTAACGATTATAGTCTCGAATCCCAGTTTCTTAAGAGCCTTTGCAGCATGTACACAGCAATAATCAAATTCGATTCCCTGGCCGATCCGGTTTGGGCCTCCTCCAAGGATCATTATCTTCTTTGTATCTTCATTAACAGGGTTACTGTCCTTCATATTATAAGATGAATAATAATATGCACTGTTTTCGGTTCCGCTTACATGAACTCCTTCCCATGCCTCCACAACGCCAAGATTAATTCTTGCATTTCTGATCTCTTCTTCGGATACCTCCAATAACAAACTTAGATATTTGTCGGAAAATCCATCTTTCTTGGCAGCAGTCAAAACCTCTGCCGGAGGTATCTGACCCTTATAAGTTTTAATTGACTCTTCCTCGAATACAAGTTCCTGCATCTGTTCGATAAAATAAGGTTTGATTTTTGTGATTTCATATAATTCTTCAACCGTTGCACCCTTCCTTATGGCTTCGTACATAATGAATTGTCTTTCCGAAGTCGGTACATGCAACATATTCATAAGTTCTTTCTTAGTCTTAGCGGCAAAATCCTTTGCATTTCCCAAACCATATCTGCCGGTCTCCAAGGACCTTATAGCCTTTTGGAACGCCTCTTTATAAGTTTTACCTATACTCATAACTTCACCGACTGCCCGCATTTGAGTACCAAGCTTATCTTCCGCACCCTTAAACTTTTCAAAAGCCCACCTTGCATACTTAATAACAATATAATCCCCGTCAGGCTTATACTTATCAAGGGTGCCGTATTTTCCGCAGGGAATATCCTTAAGATCCAAACCGGCGGCCAGCATAGCAGAAACAAGAGCTATAGGAAAACCTGTAGCCTTCGATGCCAAAGCCGACGAACGGGAAGTACGTGGGTTTATCTCTATAACTATGATCCTTCCGCTTTCCGTATTTCTGGCAAACTGTACATTCGTACCTCCGATAACCTGTATCCTGTCTACAATCTTATAGGCCTGACGTTGGAGTTCTTCCTGTACATCTTCGGGAATAGTCAACATTGGCGCCGAACAGAAAGAATCTCCTGTATGAACTCCCAGAGGATCTATATTCTCAATAAAGCAAACCGTTATCATTTTACCGGTCGCATCTCGTACTACTTCAAGTTCAAGTTCCTCCCATCCGAGAACCGATTCCTCTACCAATACCTGTCCAACCAGACTGGCCTGAAGACCTCGTTCACATACCGTCTTAAGTTCCTCAACGTTATAAACCAATCCTCCGCCGGCTCCACCCATTGTATAGGCGGGACGAAGAACCACAGGATATCCCAGCTTTTCTGCTATCTTAAGAGCATCGTCAACAGAATAAGCGACCTCTGATCTTGCCATCTCGATTCCCAGCTCGTTCATGGTCTTCTTAAACTCAATCCTGTCCTCACCACGTTCTATAGCATCAACCTGTACGCCTATAACCTCCACACCATATTTATCAAGAACCCCTGCCTTATACAGCTCAGAGCATAAATTAAGACCGGTTTGCCCACCAAGATTAGGAAGCAGTCCATCCGGCCTTTCTTTGTCAATAATCTGCGTAAGCCTTTCTACATTAAGAGGCTCTATATACGTAACATCTGCAGTTTCGGGATCTGTCATTATCGTAGCAGGATTGGAATTAACAAGAACAATCTCATACCCAAGCTTTTTAAGAGCCTTACATGCCTGAGTACCCGAATAGTCAAATTCACATGCCTGCCCAATTATAATAGGACCCGAACCTATTATCAGGATTTTGTGAATATCATCTCTTTTCTTCATGTGGGTACCACCTTTCATCCTATATATATTTTACAGCCGCCTTACCAAAGGTAAATATAGGCTTACTACAACCGGAGTCTTAACTACCTCAAAACTCTCAAATACGTATTATAACAAAAAAGCGTCCGGATTAACAAGAGCCGGACGCTAAAAATATTCACAAATTTTTACTGTCCACTTACATCAGCATCATCAAATTTATCACCGCACTGAGGACAGAACTTAGGCGGGTTAGCCGGATCTTCCGGTTCCCATCCGCATTTATCACATTTATACAGCAATTCTCCGGCAGGTTTCTTTGAACCGCAATTAGAACAGAACTTACCCTTATTTACAGTACCGCAGGAACAAGTCCAGCCTTCTTCAACCGGTTTTGGAGCTCCGCAATCGGAACAGAACTTACCGGTATTTCCACTCTTACCGCAAGAACAATCCCATCCTTCAGCCTTGGACGCAGACACGGCCTGAGCCTGATTTGCTGCCTGTTGCTGGGCTCCCATGGCATACAACTGATTAGCATTGATACCACCGGCCTGCGCGGCCATATTCATACCCGCAAATGCCATCATCGGACCTGTACTTGTATTACTTGCAGCTGCCTTCATAGCGTCTGCCTGCGCAGCTGTAAGAGTAGCCGCTCCCATGGATGCATCTTTGAGCGTGGCTGTTTTTTGAAGATCCTTTATCATCTGCTCATCTTCAGGTGAAGCCGTTACGGAATTAATTCCGAAAGAAACCACCTCCACACCACGTAATTGTCCCCACTTTTTAGATAGAACATCATTAAGGGCATCTGCTATTTCGGTAGTATGTCCCGGGAGTGCGCTGTAACGAATTCCCTGTTCGGAAATCTTTGCAAAAGCGGGCTGTAAAGCAGTCATAAGCTCCGACTTTAACTGCCCGTCAATCTCATCCCTTTTATACATACTTGAAACATTACCACTGACATTTGTATAAAAAAGTATGGGGTCCATTATCCTGTAGGAGTATTCTCCATGACAACGTATGGATATATCAACATCAAGATTTATATTTCTGTCCACAACTCTGAAGGGTACAGGATTAACCGTACCATATTTGTTACCGATTATTTCCTTGGTATTTATGTAGTAAACCCTCTGATCCTTTGCCGTATCCCCTCCAAAAGATAATCTCTTACCTATCTGAGCAAATGTATCTTTAATTCCCTGTCCCAGATTTCCGTAAAAAATGCTGGGTTCCGTAGATTCATCATATACAAACTCTCCGGGTTCAGCACATAATTCAACAACCTTTCCCTGATCAACAATTATCATACACTGTCCTTCATTAACCGCAACGATAGATCCGTTACTTATAATATTAGGATCACCCTTGGTATTTGAGCTATGAGACTTATTAACCCTCTTAGCTCCCTTTACAACCAAAACCTCCGGACTCATGGATTCACAATAAAAGTATTCTCTCCAGGAATCTGCCAATGCGCTAGATGCAGCACCTAAAGCTGCTGATATTAATCCCATTTCCAAACCCTCCTAAAATTATTAATTCAAAATATTTCTTCATCATTATGTCACAAATATAATATTCTTTCAATATAACCAATATTTATTTTTATATATATATTGATCAGATACTCTCCGGGCCCGGGAATTTACTCAAAATATTTGGAAATGCCTGCGGACATATCAGTTTCTGATCTTGCAATGTTCCTTCTTTTTTTCTTCTCCTCCTTATACCCGAGATTAAACTCATTCCTCGCCGCCTGAAGACATTCCTTCTCGTATCTTCCAAACATTTTCATTATCTTTGCATTATGCCGAAGTCGTATATATTCTTCATCATATTTGGCATAATATGCATCAAATTTCCCTCTGATAAGCCTTCTGAATCGTTCATCGCTTTCAAAATCATCACACAATATCCTGACATGCGTATAAAGAATAAAATAATCGCTCTGTCTGTATACAACTCCAAACTTCCCCGGTCTGCATTTCTTTAACACCTTATATGCCCGCCGTACATCATCGCAAAAACAGTATAATTTCCCCAGCTGGAAATTAACCCAGGTAGCATAATCGGATTCGGGATCAAGGGATTGTGACAGCATATAATATACTTCATATGCCCTTTGATATTCTCCTCTTCCCAAAAATCCAAGGGCCTTAGCCATAGAATCATTTAATGAAACCTCCCGGGAATTCACTAAAATATCAGGTCTTACAAGTCTTATGTCCGAATATCGGTTGTCAGCCACAACCCTGTCATCGACAGGCTTCTCATCAACTTCAGGCTCCTGATCTATCACTTCAGGCTTTACAGAGATAAGCTTTACCTGTTCTTCATATTTTTTCCTTCCGATGATCAGACAGGTTTCTTCATAAGCAGCAAACTCCTCTCCTATTTCAGCTGCCGCCCTTTCAATCTCCCTTATATGCTCCATAGCATATGAACGGTCAAGACATCCCCTGTAATAAATACGAAGTTCTCTCTCAAAATGCTTCATTTTAACATCCAGCAAAGCATGTCCTATATGAATAAAGAAATCATTCTCATCCTCTATATAATCCAGATTACACTGATAATACATGGCAACGGCTTTATCCGTATCTCCGAGAAAATAATAACTTTCCCCTAAGCAAAATACACTTTCGGTATATTCTCTCTCCATATAATTACTGAATCTTTTAATACGTTCATAAAGCTCTATAGCCCGTTCCAATTGGTCGGTCTTTCTAAAATACCTGGCATCATTCAGCCACTCATCAATACTCAATCCGCCCTGCTTAAACGTATCTGCTTCTATAACCCGGGAAACTGCGGTTTCAAAAGAAATGATCTCATCATTATCAAATATCTCCATCTTATCCATGGTCCACTTGATATATAATCCATACACCGAAAGCTGTCTGTTAATATCCGTTTCCGCACGTTCAAATTCCGCAAAGGTTTTGAATGCATCTATACCATACCATTGTCTGAAGGCGTTTATCATCATACGGATCATCGCACCTTCCGCCGACTCCTCCGAAAACCAATATAGATTCACCTGTGAAAAATCAAAATTTCTGTATGGTTTTTCTTCATTAACCTCTCTTGTTAAAAAATTAACCCTGAAAGAAATATTATTTCCAAGGATCACCAGACAGTTACCATCCACCATATATCTGGAATTCATATTCATTAACGGATCGATAGCCTTGATCAGTCGGTTAATGCGTTCATCCAGTTCATTAAATACTTCAAAAAAAATCATTCCCCGTTTTACTCCCCATTTAAAACTATCTGATGCGTTAATCTGTAATGCTTTCCTTCAAGTTCCTCCACCAGTAAATTCATTTCATATGAAGTCGCTCCTATCTCATTAAGAGCAGAATTCATATAACCGTCAACATACTCCTTATTACTGTATTTTGCATAAATTTCCTGAACCAGGCTTTCATTTTCAATTACATTTTCAAAAGAATAGGTGCCCAACCCATGTTCTATGATCTGGGCGCGACAATTATTATAATAATCCTCAATATTACCTATCATCATTTCAGGATCTATTCCAAGTTCTTCAATTGTTCGCTTAGAATGTGGTTCTTCCTGTATCTTAGCTCCGGAAACTACTGTCTCGTCCCCCGGTTCCGATGCCGCTTCCGAATTATTTACATCCGTTATTTCAACTGTTTTACCGCGAAATACAAAACCCTGAATTTTAGAAGTTAACCCGGGATTATACGCACAGGCCACTATTATTATCGTTAATATAACCAAAAGACCCGTTATAACATATAGAATCTTTCTGACTACTTTCATACCCAAACTCCCTTAACTTAATATTCCTTATTTTATATCAATATTCGTCTTTTGTCATTGGTTTTAATCATTTTTTGGGTTATAATATGACTTTATAATGGGTATTATCCCAACAAAAGGACATTAAAGGAGACTGACTATGGTTAAACGAATTTTCGCCTTTACACTTGCAGCTGTTTTGATCATCATGTACATACTGACACTCGTCTTTGGACTTATGCAGGATGAAAAAACCACCGGCATGCTTATGGCTTCTATTGCCGCAACAATAATCGTACCCATTATCCTCTTTGCATATCAGCGTTTAATGAACCTGTTAAACAATCATAAAAATCCCGGTGAAAAAGACAAAGAAAATTAATTACTAATTCACTATTATATGGTATAATTATTTATATTAATTATGGGAGGAAGATATTATGAATTTCACAAGAGAAGAACTTAAGTCTCAAGCAAAAGAACAAATGCAGGGGAAGCTCGGGCCAATTATCCTATGCTTCCTTATCTATGGTGCTGTTGCAGGTGTGTCAAATTCAATACCCTATGTAGGGATTTTGGGAGCCATTCTGGTAACACCACCTCTTTTCCTAGGCTTAACAAATGTCTGGCTTAACGTAACATATGGCGAAGAACCCAACATCGGTACTCTATTTGAATCGTTTTCCACTAATTTCGGAAAATCCATAGGTTTATTATGGTTAATGAGTCTGTATATCTTTTTATGGTCTCTTTTACTGATAGTACCGGGTATAGTAATGAGCTACGCGTATTCACAATCCTTTAGAATATTAGCAGAGAACCCGGATATGTCGGTAACGGAATGCCTCAAAGCCAGTAAAGAAATGATGATGGGCAAAAAAATGGATCTGTTTGTACTGCATCTTTCCTTTATTCCCTGGATTCTTCTGGTATTGGTAACCTGCGGTATAGCCTCTCTCTATGTCAGCCCTTATATGCTGATTACCGAAACCAATTTTTATCACCGTGTAAAAACCGGAGGAGACGGAACCGATCTGTATACTGCTCCCGAAGGAAGCATTCTTAATAAGGCACAGGATATTGCAAACGACTTCACCGGCGCCCTTGATAATGCTTCGGATAAAGTTGAAGATATTACAGATAATATATCGGATAAAGTCGAAAACATTGCAGATGATATTTCCGATAAATTCTAAATTTAAAAAAGCCCTCAATGAGGGCTTTTTTATTGTTCAAAATCCAATATCAGTTCTCCGAAAGATCCAACGGACTGTTCATACCTCTCCTGTTACAAACTCTTCTGTCTCGTCCGGAACGTCTGTCTTTTCCCGACCTGCTCTCTCTTTTCTCTTTTTTTGCCTGGTACATTTTTACGTCTGCGGCCTCAATAAAACTATATAAGGTTTTTTTTGTATCATAAGGGATCATGGTATATCCCATACTTACGCTTAAAATATATGGTGAATATTTACCTTTTTTATTAAAATCAATTATTTCATCCTGAATCAGTTTGATCTGTTCCTTAACCTCAGAAATACTTTCGGCACTCCCAAACACCACAAACTCATCCCCTCCAAACCTCATTACCGTATCAGTCTCATCTATTGAATCAGACAAAATATTTGCAAAATCAGCAATATATGAATCTCCTTTTTTATGACCCTGGGTATCGTTTATTATCTTTAATCTGTCCATATCGGCAAAAATAATATACATTTGCCTCTTTTCTTTTTTTGCCAATTCAAACTTTTCTTCAGCCGTTTCAAAAAAGCCCAAACGGTTATATAACTTTGTTAAGGGATCATAATAACTTAAATCTTTAAGCTGGCTTATATATTCTGCCTGGGCACTGAATTTCTTTACAGACTCATAGGCATTGGAAATACTGTTAATAAATATATGGTGCAATTCATTATTTATTGCCTCAAAATAATTGGTACATATAATATATCCATAATAAATATCACTGTAATGAAGGGATGAATATATGTATACATTTCCTTCTCCCTGTCCCTTGAATATCTGATTTCTCTTTATCCGGCCGGTTGTTGGATTTTCCTGGGATATATCATAGTTATAGGGTATTTCCATGGTCCTTCTCTCTTCGTTTTTGTCTATAACTATACTCATCCTTGGAATATTATATTTTTTTTGATAATCCGGCAAACTCTCATACAATTCCTTTACCGTACTAAATTTCATAAAGTCTGCATTACAATCACTGACATAACCAATATACCTGGAATCATCCATCAACCGCTTTATACATTCCTTCAAATAAAGATCCCGTTTATTCTCATTCGCATCACAATCCTTACAACAGCTGGTACCTGTAAACAATCTGGGAACTATTTTTATATCCTCCTTTGTTCCCAAAACCAATTGTTTATATGCGGTTTCACCCACCTTACCTTCAAACCGTTCTACCGATGTAATGGAAGGGACACTGTTATAAGCCTGAGGAATATGGTCGAAACCTGTTATTATATAATCTTGCGGAACTTTATACCCCGCCTCTTCCAGCCTGAAAAAAACACCCATAGCGGTCTGATCATTTATACAAACAAAGGCATCCGCATCCATAAGACCATTTTTTTGGAAATAATCATATGCCTTATATCCACTGTCCACAAAATAATTACCGCTACATATCCGTTTATCATCAAGCTTCAGACCATATCTTTTCATTACAGTCCTGCAGGCCTCCAAACGAAGTTTTGCGTCATTACTGTCATTTGGCCCACCCACAAAATTAATTGTCCGAACATTATGTTTTGTAATTATATGTTCAACAAGCTCTTCCATTGCACTGTCATTACAACTGGATATATTAATAAAATCCTTATCATAGCTGTCTATGGAAACACAGGGTTTTCCTGCGCTCTTAACTTTTTCAACTAACAGTCCCCTTATATAAGGACTGTAAAATGCACTGGCATAAAGAATAAATCCGTCAAATCCGTCAAGATCCATACGTCGTATATATTCATATTCACCAAGATCAAATTTAAAATCATTTGAAACATAAAATGAAAACAGATGAAGCTCATCATTATTCTTTTTACATTCGTTATAAATCCCCTTTATAACTTCACTCTGCGAATACATATATATCTGCCCGACAAATAATGCAATCTTCATCCGATAATTATCCTTTCATAATTCCCGTGAATATAGCTGTGATTTTACTTTATGATTTTATCATTATTTATTTCTTTCCACAACCCATATTAATTACATCAAAAAAAGGGTCCCTTTAAGGACCCCTAAATGCAGGAAAAGAGACTTGAACTCTCACGGTATTGCTACCACACGGACCTGAACCGTGCGCGTCTGCCATTCCGCCATTCCTGCTCAACAAAGATATAAGCGCCTCACAATGCAAAGCGCTTATACATAATATACAATTTAATAATTTTTGTCAAGAAGCCGTATCAAAAATACTTCCGGCGGTATCAACATTCCCATATCCGCCTTGAGAACTGTAGCCTCCGATACTCTTTGCCGCCTCCGAAATCTGAGAAATGGCTTCAGTGTAATCATTTCCTGCTGAAGCTTCCTTTACACTTTCGGTCTCACTTGCTTTCTGCTTTGCATACCATGATTCCGTAAGCTTTGCATAACTTCCGTTTTTAATGCTTGCATAATCGGCATAAAAATTACTGCTCAAATTAGAGGTACTGCTCTTTCCCGAGATATCAAACATATTAAAGGATACCGAATTACTTGAACTGTTTAAGGAATTGAATAATATACTGTAGTCTCTCGTCGAGCTGTAATTATTTAAAAAAGATGTTCCTATTGATGATAATGTCGACATATGATCACTCCTTTGATAATTAAACAACAGTTCCTTCTGCTTTATCTACTATCCTAAACTAATATTACCACTGTTTTCCATTAATTACAACGGCTTTTACTGATTTTTTAAATTTTATCTTGACTTTTTTCATTGCTTTCTGTATTATATCAATGTTGTAGTAATTTATTCTTAAATAATTGTACACCAATAACGGGGTGTGGCTCAGTTTGGTTAGAGCGCCATCTTAGGGAGGTGGAGGCCGCTGGTTCGAATCCAGTCACTCCGATAGGGTTCTTGGTTTTCCAAGAACCTTTTTTGTAATCATTCTTTTAATATCCATCCATATTCAACAATTGTAACTTGTAAAGGGGCTACATAATGAAGAACTCAACATCCGAACCGAAAACACGTTTAACAGGTCCCGATCTGACACGCAGTATCGCCGCCTTATTTGTTGTATCCGTCCACTTCTTCTTCAACTGCGGATATTACAGTACACCGCTAAATAACCGCACCGTTTTTTTTATGACAGCGGCAAGATGGTTGTTTTTATGCTGCGTTCCACTTTATATGATATTAACCGGATTCTTTAAATCCAATAAGATCCCGGATAAAAAACATTATTATTCACTTATTCCGATCGCAATTGCATATTTTGTAATATCAGTAATAAAATGTCTGGTAGGTAACTACTATTACGGAAAAGTATACGGTGTAAAGGAAACCTTGCAAGCCCTGGGAAACTATACCATAGCCTGGTATGTAGGGTTTTATTTTTCACTTATGGCCATAGCGCCTTTCTTAAACAAAATGTGGCACAGCCTGAAATCAAAACGTGAGCAACAGATTCTTCTTATCACACTTTCCATGATCACCGCCCTCTATCCGGTCATTTCGCTGATAGCGGTTTCAAACTTAAACATTATCGCTTGTTTAGGAGCTGTTTTAGAGCTTTTCTCCCCAAATTACTGGCAAATGATGTATCCTCTTCTCTATTATTTCATTGGCTGCTATATAAGAGAGCATTCTCCTAAATTTAACAAGTTTGTTTTAACACTTATCATAATTGCCACAACCTTTATAAATGCAGGGATATCCTATAAATATGCTGCCGGAAACAATTTCAACTGGAACATCCTTGGTGCTGTTGACTGCGGATACAACTGCATAACCGTAGTAATATGCTCAACGGCTCTTTTTCTGATGTTTTACGATATCGACATTCATAATGCCTTTATTAAATCGTTGCTGCAAAAGATTTCCTCCGTCTCCCTTGAAATATATCTTTTTTCGGGCATTATGGATATTATAATTTTTGACTATGTAAAACGCATTTATTATGAAATGAAGGATTATGCCTGGCTATTCTTTATACTTGTACCTCTTAACTTTGTTTTATCATTTACTTTATCAGCATTGTATAAAACTATTTATCAATTTATTTCCAAACTGTTATCGCACCGCAAAGCTGTCCAAAAATGATATACTTGTTTATCTTTTTATGTCAAAAAAACAGAGTTTAAAGAAAATACCTTTAAACTCTGTTTTTTATTATGATCTTTAAATCTGCCTGATTAATTATTGCATTGCCGATATCGTTTTTAGAAACTCTGTAACATCATTGGCAATTCCAAAATTATCTATCATATATGCAGAATTACCAACCACTATAGCCGTATTCGTAAGCATACCTCCTGTAGCCGGATCGAAATAATACTTATTTCCGTTGATCTCTATTAGACCTGTCTGCATAACTCCGTCATCACCGAAATAATATACACTGCCCGAATCCGATACCATACCGGTCTGCATAACCCCCAAATAGGGTTCAAAATAATACTTTTTCCCATCAAGCTCAAGCCAGCCTTTATAAGGTCTGTAATCTCTCATATAAAATGTTTTACCATTTTGAGTTTTAAAGCCATCGGAAATGATTATTCCGGAATAATCCTTATATTGATAGTCTATATCAACATATCCTTTTATACCGGAAACCTTCCCTTTAGCGCTGGACTGCCAGAAACTGTAGCTTGGATAATCACAGGCGGAAGCATAATGGGCAACCCATTTATCCTGACTTATGGAGCCTATTTTTGTCTGAAAAAAGTTTTTGCCAGAATATACTATAGGTGTATATCCTGCATTTTCAACCACCGAACAAAATGCATTGATCAAAGCCTGTATCTGGGACTGTGTCATATTTTTATGGTATGAATCCTCAATATCATAGGCTATAGGGTAGGATACCGGATAATCTTTTGCTAAGGATACAGCAAACAAGGCCTCACTAGCAGCCATTTCAGTGGTTGTGGCATATGAGTACACATACATTCCCACAGGTATCCCGTTTGCCAACGCTCCTTTCATATTCTGATGAAAATAAGCATCTGTCCCGCTCTTAAAACTTCCGGCCCTTATAAAGGCAAACTGTACCCCACTTTGTTTTACTGCCGCCCAATCAATCGCACCTTGATGAAATGATACATCAATTCCCCATTTAGACGATGTTTCTGCTTTAACCTTAAAAGGAACCGACATAAATACCGATAATGCAAGGCAGACTGCCAGCATTACTTTGAATAGTCTTTTTTTCATTTGTTTTTCCCCTTTATCAATTATGATTTCCCCTAAAACAATTCTATAATATCAAAATATATCCAACAACGCAAGTAATTATCACAAACTGTCAATCAACACATCGTAATCCGAAGGAAATCCACATCCATCTGGTAATATTACCGTATCGATCCGTCATTTTTATAACCTGTTTTTCTTCAAGTTCAAAATCCGCAGCTTCCATACTTATATCGGATGCCATCCATATCGGCCTGAATCTCCCCTCTTCTTTAATATGATCATAAATATAAATATGCTGAAACCATTTTGCCTTATTATGCTTTACCCAAAATGGTTTATGTGCCCCATATCTTCCTATATTAAAATTCAGCAATATCAATTCATCTTCCCCATCACGGTCTATATCCGTATATAAAACATTTTGAACCTTGCATCCTAAGGGAGATTCAAATTCACATTCACCGTTCTTATATACCCGTAATTTACGTTTTTTAAGAACTATTTCATACTTTCCCCCATTGGCCGTATCCTGTATTTCAATATTTTTTTCATGCCATGCAGCCCAGGCGGGCAAAAACATTCCTGAATAGTAAAGTAGCGCAAAAACAGCGGCAGCCAAAGCTGCCACTGTAAAGATCAATAATATCAATCTGCCTCTTCTAATTCCACTCATGCGAAAACCTGTAACTTTCAGTCCATTCAGGCTGTTTTATATTATTATCGGGAGCAAACTCATACCCTTCCTTAGGCCACACCCCGATCATAACTCTCCACTGCTCATCTGTAAGCCTGTCACTTAAAGGCCATTCAAATTGATAGAAACTATATACCGGTCCCGAACACACCCGAAGAGTTCCGTCTACGGGACATATTACAAATATTTCACCTACCTGACCGGTTCCCAGTTCAAGTACCGTTCCATTAGGATCCGTAGCAACATCCGCTACTATAGCCCCTGGATGTTCATCCGATCTTGCATATTCTTCACCATTTGTTCTTGTTGCCTGATTCCATATATGCTCCAGATCCCCCCCAAAATCTCTGATATAATCATATTCTTTTTCGGACAATGTTTCTGCCCGCAATTCCTTCTCCGAAATAACTACCAACTGTTTTGCAACCTCCGCCAGTAATTGCAGGTTCTCCTTATCCTCGCCGGATAACAGACCATACTCGGAAAGTCCTCTCTGCGTATTTTCGGCCAGCACAGCGAATCTGGAATATACTACCGGTTCCGGCTCAACATAACCCCGGTCATCTATTTCTTCTTCCCAGCCGCCTCCCATTTCAGCCATTGCCTGTTTAGAATAAAGGATTGTATCATGCTTTAATTCCGTATAACTTCCCAGGAAGCCTTCAACAGATTTTTTGGACCATTCCCGGGTCTGCATAAACGAAGGATATCCTTCCCCTTTTTCCTCCAAAACAGGGCGTAAAGTATTAAGCCACTGTGCATAAAGACTTGCCCTGAACAGTTCTTCACTTTCTTTTGCCGACAATTCCGTCTTCATCCTATCAAGATTATCTTTATAATTCTTATAATCCGTCTCCCCTTGTTCGGCAAGAATATCATATGCTATATCAGAACCCAGAACCGCCGGTATGTCCAAAGCATCGGGTAACATTCTCTTATCACCCCTACTGTTTTCTTCTACGTTGCTGTATATCAGATTTTGGAACACTGTTGCATCTATAGAAAATCTCTGCCCCATAAAACGGAAGGTTGTTATCTCTTTATCTTCATCTGCCGCAAATACAGGAATAGAATTAATCCGGGGCGGCTTTAACTCTTTTGTGCTTTCATAGAAGATCATAAACTCTTCATATTTTCCTATGAGTTCTTCAACATCATCTATCTCACCGAATGACGCATCCACTAAAGGTTTAAACTCATAATATGTATTATCATCACTTGCCCCGGCAAAAAATGAAGTTATGGTATAAATCCCTTCCCAATCTTTTAGTACCTCATCATCCATTGCAAGAGTCATAAGAAGAGCACTTCTCATATGGTCCTCCTTCTCCTGATCAAAGCCTCTCCTTCCATACCACATCATACCTTTAAAATATTTTTCAAGTTCTTCGGTTTCCGTGTAGTATCCTCTGGGTTTATATTGAGAATAATCTTCAAAATCTCCAAGTAAAGGTGAAACCTGTATAACCTGACTCTCAATAAGTTCCAATTCATCATCTACAACTTCATCAGCTTCTTTTATGACCGTAACTTCATTTCCCAACAAGATGTTTGCCACCGCAAAATACTCAACATTCATAAGTGCAGCCGGCTCCCATTCCGTTCCTTTAAGCTCCTCATACTGCTCCATAGACTCTTCATACATTTCCTTGGATACATTCAAGAGCTTATGATACAATTCGCCTTTTTCCGTCTTTTTTAATAAATAAGAGAAATAAATATGATAAGTATGCATCATAGAATCTACCGTTACGAAATTCGGAGTCTGGCCATACCGGTTATACTCATATACATCATAGAACTCGTATCCCCCTCCATTCATAACAATAAACTGATCCTGCGCAAGTTTTTTCTTTGCCGCTTCCGGTAAATATTCAATATCATTCAAATTAAATACATCACTAAGATCCTCAGAAATATGATATTCCGGAACGGAAGGAACAAGATCAGTATCACAGTATAACTCTTCCTTTTGGGGAATCATTTCAGGCCTTTTAAGACTTTGTACCATAACAGTATTCTTTTTCCCGGCCGAACTGTTTTCTCTCTCCTTATCACTGTCGCTTTCAATCGCCGGAGCAGAAGCATCCTTATTATTTGACTCACCGGCAATATCCTGAGCATCCTTTTGCTCATTTACACTTACATTGTCGGCTTTTTTTACAATAACATAAGTACATATAACAGTCACAATGATCACAAATAATGCCGATACCGCAATAACAAGCGGCAGAACCCAGCTTTTACCTGCTTCGACCCTTATATCCTTCTTCTCAAGTTTAGTACCGCAATTACCGCAGAATCCGGCATTTTCATCATTTTCTTTTTTACAATTCGGACAGATCATTTTTTCCTCCTTTGTCCAATTAACCTTATTATCATTTTATCCGTTTATATTGAATCTTATTTTAAACTATCGTATAATCTCACTCATGAAAATCTATTTGGGTAATATCAACGATTATACAACAGAATATCTGGCCGGTCTTGTTTGTAAAGAACGGGTAGAAAAAAGTATGAAATATAAATTTGAAGAAGACAGACGTCGCTCTCTTCTTGCTTATGCCCTGCTGGGATATGCTGTATCCGAATCCACCCCCGGAATTTCTCTTCCCGTTTCTCCTATAAAGGATGAACTTGGAAAACCTCATCTTTATACAAACACCGAAGCTTCCGCCAAAGAGGAAATACACTTTTCATTATCACATTCCGGCGATTATGCAGTTTGTGTATTGAATGATTCACCCATAGGGATCGATATAGAATCCTTTAGGGAAAACACCGACAATATCGCAAAACGCTTCTTTTCGCCAAAAGAACTCAAATACTCAAAGGATGTTCCGGGCTTCTTTAAAATATGGACTCTAAAAGAAAGCTTTATGAAAATCACCGGTCTCGGAATGCGTCTTCCCCTGGATTATTTCTATGTTTCGGATTTAAATAATTTCGATGGCAGCTGTAAATTTATGACTTCCAAAACGAAGGAAGAATTATTATCAGATCCGATTATATATTCTCACCTTTGCCCTTATATAAATGATCACAGCCCTGAATTTTCGGTAAATGGGTTGTGTACGCCGTTTGAAAAATCCCATATTATCTCCCTGGCATATTCACCTTCCAAAAACAAAAACATAAAAATAAATACAGATCCGGTATTTGCAAAGCTGTAAAATAAACAAAAGACATTCCATCTATTCATAAAACAGAATGTCTTTAACTCTATATTCCCGTATCAATCAAAGCAAGCCTTTAAGTTCATTTCCGTCAATTGTTTCCATAAAGTATTCCGGATTCCCGGTATAATCCCATCTTGCACGCAAAGTATTCCATTCCGCTGATGTAAAAGATGTAATATTACCGGTTTTATCGGTAAAAGTAACATTACCCAATGCATCCTTAACGATCTTTCCATGAAGTAAAGCTTCTTTCTTTTTCTTCTCTTCTTCTTCACTCCATCCACCACTGACTTTCACTAATTCTTCATCCGGAATCACTCGAGTATCATCACTCATCAAAACACCTCCCATAATGAATCACATTAACAACCTAAATATTACTTTACCATAAAAGTACATTCTCTACAATGCGAAAAACGACTTCAAATGTTACTTCAAAAAGCCATTGATGATCTGTTCTTCCGCTTCTTCTTCCGTAAGTCCGAGCGTCATCAGTTTTATTATCTGATCCCCTGCTATTTTTCCTATTGCTGCCTCATGCACCAATGCCGCATCAACATTGTTTGCTTCAAGACCGGGAACAGCAAGTATTCTGCCTTTATCCATTATTATAGCATCGCATTCCGTATGTCCCTGACAGGCTGCATTTCCTGTTAACACAGCATCAAATTTCTGATAAGAAGTATCTCTGGCAACAGAACGTGATACCACATCGGCATTAGATCCTTCTCCGTTCATATTTACCTGATATATACTTATTGCCTTTTGATCCGAATGTGTCATCAATCGCTCACGTATTATCAGTTTTGCCCCCGCCGAAAGTTCAGCTTTGGTTGTACGTTTAGTATCATCCACTCCTTTTATCTGAACCATTTCCATTTCAGCCTGACTATCCTCTTCAAGAAACACTTCCGTTACCGGATTAAGTATTCTCTTTCCCTTTCCGTCTCCGGAACCATAATGCTTTTCCACGTATTTAACTTTGGCACCTTTGCCGACGTAAAACCTGTGTATTCCATCATGTTGCGAATCCTGATTTCCGCAATTGTCAATTCCACATCCTGCAACTATAACCACATCCGAATCTTCACCAATATAAAAATCATTATATACTACCTCATTTATTCCACTTTCAGACAGTATTACAGGTATATGAACACTTTCTTTAATTGTCCCGGGTTTGATTTTTACAGTCAGTCCCTTTCCATCCTCCCTGGGAATTATCTCTATATTTTCTGTTGATTCTCTTCCTATGGATTTACCATTTGCCCGAATATTATAAGCCCCCTCCGGGACCTCATGAAGATCCGCAACTTCAAATAATATCCTCTTTTGTATTTCATCCATTTGAACCATTACAGTTCACCTCCTTTAATCCTGTTGCAATCCTTCAATACAGAAGATGTACTCATAAGTTCCGGTAACATTTCATCTTTTGTGCCATTTTTTAATAATTTCCCATCTTTGATCACTATTATCTCATCTGCTATATTTAAAATTCTCTCCTGATGTGAAATTATAAGTATAGAACTATTATCTATATTCCTACGCATTCCTTCAAATACTTCTATCAAATTTTTAAAACTCCAAAGATCTATTCCCGCTTCCGGTTCATCAAAAACCGCAATCCTTGGCTCTTTTGCAAGTACAGTGGCAATCTCGATTCTTTTAAGCTCCCCTCCGGAGAGACTTGAATTAACCTCTCTCTTAATATAATCTCTTGCACACAATCCAACTGCAGAAAGATATTCACAGGCATCCGCAACAGAAATTCTTTTACCGGTTGCCAGCCTGATCAGATCAAAAACCTCTATACCTTTAAATCTTACAGGTTGTTGAAAAGCAAATCCAAATCCCTTTTTTGCCCGTTCTGTAACTGACATTTCGGTTATATCTTCTCCATCCAGATATATTTTCCCGCTGACAGGTGATTCTATTCCGACAATAATACGAGCCAATGTTGATTTACCGCCACCGTTTGGCCCGGTTATAACCACAAGTTTACCGTCCGGTATAACCAGACTGACATCTCTTATTATTTCCTTCTTTCCCTCATCTGCATCTACTCCGAAAAAAACATTTTTAAGTTCAAGCATAATGCTCCTCCTGTATATCTCTTATAACCTATTCTCCCAAATCCTGATCATAACTCCCCGAACGAAATCCTCCAATATCCAATGTCACAAAAGAAAACCCCAGCCTTTTAAAACTTTCATTTACTTTATTCCGTACATTTGAAGTCATAAAATACTCCATATCAGCCTCATCAATCTCAATTCTTGCAAGATCATCCTGAGAACGGACCCTGATATTTCTAAAACCCAAATTAATCATGATCTGTTCGGCTTTATCTACCCGGCACAACTTATATTCGGTTATTTCCTCTCCGTACGGAAATCTTGTTAACAAACAAGGGTATGAGGGTTTATCAAACGTAGGCAGATCCAGCATTTGGGAAATAGCCCTTATCTCGTCTTTCTTATAACCCAATTCCTTATACGGGCTTAATATTTCAAGCTCCTTCAACGCTTTAAGGCCCGGTCTGTATACTCCGTAATCATCTGCATTTGATCCTTCGAAGAGTATTTCAACTCCTTTTTCCTTTGCGTTTTCAAGAAATTTCCCATATAAATACTTCTTACATATATAACATCTTTCCTTTGGATTATTCATAAGTCCTGACAGACCAAAGACATTTGTTTTTATGATCTTATGAGGAATTCCAAGGGAAATACAATACTCACGTGCTTCATTTATTTCCCTTTCCGGAATCGCTCCGGTATCAGCCGTAATAGCAAGTAATCTGTCACTACCCAAAGCAATATTTGCAGCATATAAAAGTAATGTTGAATCAACCCCGGCAGAATACGCGATTGCAGCCTTATTAAATGCTTTAAAATAATTTATAAGCTCTTCATATTTCGTTTTGATACCAATATTATCATCCATACCCATATGATCCGTTTATGTTTTATTTATTATTCTATGTGATTTTATCATTTTATCAAATCTTTTACAACTTCGCCGGCAATTATTAATCCGGCAACCGACGGAACAAACGCAACACTTCCCGGAATACGAAATTTCTCAGATTCTGTTATATCATTACTTTTATCCCTATTCATTTCTGACAAAAGCAAACCGTTAATATCCTTAATAACAACAGGTTCCTCTTCCGAATATACTACTTTAAGAGCCTCAATATTCCGTTTTTTTAATTCTCTGCGCATAACCCTTGCAAGAGGACATACTTTTGTTTCATATATATCAGCAACTCTGAATTTGGTGGCATCCAGCTTATTTCCTGCTCCCATGGCACTTATAACAGGTTTTCCGGCCAATTTGGAACGAGTAATGATCTCAAGCTTTGCGGTAACGGTATCAACCGCATCAACAACATAATCATACTTACCGAAATCGAACCCTTCCGCATTATCCGGCAAAAAGAATTCATTACGGATCTCTACTTTTACTTCTTTATTTATCTTTTGCATCCTCTCCTTCATAACCTCTGTCTTATAACGTCCAATGGTTTCAAGATCCGCAATTATTTGTCTGTTTATATTTGATGCTGAAATGCGATCCTTGTCGATCAAAGTAAAATTCTCTATACCGCTTCTGACCAGAGCCTCACATACGTATCCTCCAACTCCTCCGATACCAAAAACTGCCACCTTTGCCAAAGCAAGTTTTTCAAGTGCCTGTGCCCCCAAAATCATTTCTGTTCTTACGAATTGTTCTTTCATGGTTTTATCCTCTGCTTTATCAAAAAAAAGCTTCTTTCCCGTAAAATATACGGAAAAGAAGCGTCCAATACCATTATGCTGCTATCTAATCCTTCTTAAGTTTATCATAAATCGGACTTTTTACGGCATATTCCTCATTTTCAACTATTGTTTGTATTCCCTTTCCGGTATCCACATTAATAATTATAGGAGCATTTAAATTCACAGTCATTCTCGTGACGTCGGAAGGTATAGTCATAGTAACCATAACCAAAACATTTCCTTCGTTAAGCTCACCTATAACAGCTTCTATATTTTCCGAAAATTTAGGAGAATATCCCGGTTCAACTATCAGGGCCGGTACAACCGGCATACTGAATGCCGGTTCCTCGATCGATATCATAAAATTCAAACCGCCACCGGTATTCTTTTCATTATCATACATCAATACGAACTTTTTCAGCTCGGGAAAACCCAATATTCCTTCAGAAAAATCTATTATCTTTTTTTCATCTATATTTATTTTACCAAATAATTTACTAGTGAATTCCATCTGCCTGCTCCCTCCTTTTTACAACGTGGAATACCCAAAGCCATTACATATCGCATCTACCGGAACCCCGGCTTTACACAAAGGACAACTATCCAGTGAATAACTCATATAATCCGTAAGATCCCTCGTTGTATATAATGATCTTATCTGTACTCCTTCCACTTGGGTTGCCACCGAGAAAATAGCCGAAATACCAACAACCGTTCCACCATAAAAGCCAACGGAACTCACTGCACTTCTTAAAGTATCACCGGTGGTTGCCGTATCAATTATAACCAATACCTTCTTCCCACGTATCATATGCTGATTGTTCTCACGAAACATCATTTGACCACCGGCATTATATTCCGGAGTGGTGATATACATAGTCTGATGTCTGTTTGCAGATATGATCCCGGCTTTTGTCAGCTTATTTGCAAGATATGAACCAACTACTTCCATCCCGTTCAGGCAAAGAACCGTGTCGATAATATCCGACGATAAATACATATCCGCCATCTCCTCGCCTGTTGCCCTTGCTTCACGCTGACGGGATTTCATATCTGTAAGATCCATGTAATAATTTACATGTGAATTAGGTGTAATGAAATGCCCCGGAATATACCTAAGTACAACATCTTTGTTTTTTGAATAATCGATTTTCTTATACGCCTGCATATAACCCCCTTAAATATATGAAAATTTTTATAAAATTTACTTTTATATTATAACACATTTTGTATACATTTGAAGAAAAATTTTAAAATATTCAGACTTTTAATATTATATATTTATTATTAATTCTAAAATATATGTTGCGTACCTGATCTAGAACTCATTTACCATTATTTTCAAATAATCTTCCGACTTTTCATGCATAATATCCAATCCACGCCGCAGATTTTTAAGATCTAATTTGTGTGTTATATACATTTCCGGCGATATTCTTCCGTTAGAAAGCCTTTCCATAACATAATGCCAGTCATCCTCATCATCCTGTATAAAGGACGAATTCCAGGTTCCCATGATCTTAAGTTCATTTCTTAATATTTTCCAATAAACATTCCTTTTTAACATCATATCCGAATAAGGATTTCCAACCGCAACCACACTTCCCAAGGGAGCCGCAATATCAATTGAATTTTCTAAAGTATCCGGCTTTCCCACACACTCAAAAACTATATCCGCACCATTTTTTTCTTTTATCTTTTCTATCACTTTATCATCTCTGATATCATAATAACCCGGCTCCGGGATTCCCATTTTTATTATTCTATCCCTGGCACTATCTTTATTTCCTATAAGTATAAGCCTTTCAAAACCAGCCTCTTTAAGAAACATAGTTACCAACATTCCTATCGTACCCAATCCATATACTGCTACGGTTTTATTCAAATCATTATCAGTATCAGCCATAACTCTTCTTATGGCATGTACCGCTACAGCCATAGGTTCCAGCATTGCTGCCTGCTCATATAAAACATTATCGGGAATTTCTATTAAATTACTTTCCGGCACAGCAACAAACCGGGCAAACCCCCCATCACATCTTGAACCCAGGTAATTATAATTTCTGCAAAGTTCAAATCGTTTACTCTTACAAAGATCACATTTTCCGCAGGGAATAAGCGGAAATATTCCAACTCTTTTATTCAACCATATTTTATCAGTATTTTTGCCCGTTTCCACTACATCCCCGGAAAACTCATGTCCGATTATCAACGGCATTTTATGGGCTCCGTTTTTAAATACCCTAGGAATATCGGAGCCGCATATTCCGGCTGCCTTTACTCGTACGAGAACCTCTCCTTCATTTAATCTCGGCTCTTCCGTTTCCTGATATTCAATATTTCCTATCCCTTTAAGCATCCACGCTTTCAATTTATATCCTCCCACTGCCCGGAACATCCTACTGCTTTATTAAGTTTCAAACTTCTGTATAAATTTGCGAAGATCAGCCTCATTGGTAACCTTAACATTATCATCATCACCGTTTATCATAATTATATCAGAACCATAAATAACAGCCGGCTCGGAAGCCCCGTTTATCTTCAATATTTTATCCGGTAACAAGTTCTTATTAGCCTCATAATAATTTTTTAATCTAAACAGTTCAGGTGCCTGCCCCGCATATACATAAGCCCTCTCAAGCAATCCGGTTATATCATTACCGTTTTCGCTCATATATACAGTATCTTTCATCGGTAAAGCCGGCATAACGCCATCGTGATCTTTTAGCATCTCATAACATCTTTTTATAAGCTCATCGGTGGTATACGGTCTTGCAGCATCCTGGATCAGAACCGTTTCCTCCTTCAATAGATTATTGTTATTAACAATATCACTTTTTACTTCCGTTTTAAATAAAGGGGTTTCTTTAATATCATCCATTATTTTTTCTAACCCATTTAAAACAGACAACTGCCTGGTCTTACCGGGTGCCACATTTCCGGATATTTTTGAAATATCGTTGCCACCCCCCTTTATTTCTTCAAGAACAGACCCATACCATTTTTCATCACAAACTATATATATTTTATCTATATACCTGTTCTTCAAAAGTGTAATAAGACAATATGTTATCATCATATATTTTCCGGCACGAACATACTGTTTGGGAATATCATTTCCGCTCCTGCTGCCGACTCCGCCGGATAATAGAATAGCGTAATTCATGCTATTTCCTCCATTCATTGTAAATTAACATCCTTTTTCGTTTAGTACCGGGTAATATTATATAATCACAATTTGCGTTTATAGCAGCTTCCCCGTCCCTTGACATCCTGTCTCCTATCATAAGTATATCCGAAGAATCCAGTTTATGATCCTCCATGATAAGAAACAAACCCTTTGGACTGGGCTTAAGTTCTTTAATCCTATCATCTGTTGATGCATACATCCCATCAACGCCAAGCTCCAACACCTTTAATTTATCCTCTATAGGATAATCAGAAAAAACTATGATTTTTTGCCCTTTTTTTCTTCTTTCTTTTATAAATGAAATTAGCTCCCTGTCTCTTGTAATGTATATCAGCTTTAAAGGTTTTTCATATATCCAGGTTTCCACCAGATTTTTTACTCTTTCCGGTACTGTACCCATTAAATCAGCAACACACAGATATTGTCTTTCCTCAAGTCCCTTTTCAGCCCCACTCCCGGATATCGTCTTATAAGATTTATATTTATCCTCTTTATCCCAATCCTCCCTGACTTCTCTGAATTTTTTTATTATAAACAACTCCTTAATACGCCAAAAATGACACAGATAATAACTCCCTATCATCCATGCCATTTTTATCCTCAATTTTTTTTGATAATAAAGCGTACCGTCAAGATCAAATACCAGTGCCTTATATTGATTAACCGGTCGTCCCATCAAAAATCCCCCTTTTGATCCATGATACTTTATTTTTCCTATGCCCCTGCCGGCAAAAGGAACGGATCCATCCAAAAATTCAAAAAATCAAGATCGACAAAAGACAATACCAGTAATACAACACACATAAAAGCTATATATATCAAAAGCTTCTTCTCACGATAAAGCTTTTCCGGTTTCTGAACCGCCGAATCCGGCTTAAAACTTATATATAAATAAAAACAGAATAATCCAAAAACAAAGGGCATACCCAGTAAATACTCAATCCTGTATTTAACCATAAAAATCCCGATGAAAAACGTAGCTGTCATTGCATAAAAAAAGGTAGATACCAAAAGAGAATTTTCTGTATAATACTTAAAGGATTTCCTGTAAAGTCCTGCTCTTTCGGGATCACCTATCATCCGATATTCCGCAAACCGCTTGGTAGCCATTAAAAAGGCTCCCGCAAACCAGTACCCTATCAATATGGAACTGGGGGGTTGATACTCAGCGTTTATGATAAACCATCCTATCAGTAGTCTGATCATATTATTTACCGATTCCGATAAAACATCCAGATATGGAATATCTTTTGTACGGACAGGCTTCACATTATATAATACACCCATAATAAGGAGCCATATTTCCATAACCAGAAAAGGAAGATTTATCGGCACAGCCAAAATAATACCGATAATAATACATATTATATATTCCAACATAACCAGCGAGAACTTCATATTTTCCGATACCACCGGTCTGTTTTTTTTAGTTGGATGATACTTATCAAATTCAGCATCAAGCCATTCATTGATCACATAATTTGCCGAAGCTATAAAACAGGTCGAGAAAAAACCAAGCACAAATTTAAAAATATGTTCCATACCTAATTCAGGCTTAGTCATCAATACCGCAAGTATGACTCCGGGAATGATAAATGCATTCTTCACCCAATGATCGGGTCTTGCTATCTTTATATATTTTTTCATAAAAAAACACCCTCAGTTTTTTTCATATTCCTTAAAATATTTTTTGAAATAACTAATATTTTCACTTATATCGCCTTTAAATATCGAAGAACCCATAACTATCACATTAGCGCCGGCATCAAGTACAGTGCCTATATTATCCCTTGTTATCCCTCCATCAACTTCTATATCCGTATCCAGATTATGTTCATCCAGCATTTTCCTGAGATGACTAAGCTTACCGGTACATTTATTCATGTATTTCTGACCGCCGAATCCGGGTTCCACCGTCATGATCAAAAACATATCGTATTGATCCAGATAAGGTTCCAATACCGAGGTGTCTGTCCCCGGTTTAATCGATAAACCGGCTTTACACCCACATTCATGAATAAGTGCGGCAGCCGCATCTATATCTTCACACGCCTCATAATGAACTGTAATTATATCCGCACCCGTTCTGGCAAATTCCCTTATATACCTTTCAGGCTGAACGATCATCAAATGAACATCCAGCGGAGTATGTGTGATTTTTTTTACGGATTCCATGATAGGAATTCCAAAAGAGATATTGGGAACAAACATACCATCCATGACATCTACATGAAACATATCCGTGCCCGCAGCATCTGCTCTTCTCATATAATCTCCCAGACAGGCAAAATCCGCAGCCAATATCGATGGCGAAATTCTCAGCATATTAATATCTCCTTATTTTTTCAAGCTCCGAAAAAAGAAAAGCATAATTATCATATCTTTCTTTTGCAACCAGCCCCTGTTTAACAGCTTCTTTTACGGCACAATCCGGTTCATGTGTATGTGAACATGGCTTAAAACGGCACTGCTCGTACAAAAAAAACTCATCATAATACTCCTTTAACAGCCACCGGTCCTTTATAAATATATCTACTTTTCCAAACCCCGGGGTATCCATTATAAATGTGCTCTCATCTATCGGTATTATCTCAGAATGACGCGTTGTATGCTTTCCCCTTTTAAGCTTTTTACTTATATCGCCCGTTCCGGCAACAACTTCATTCCGAAGACAATTTATAAGAGATGATTTTCCAACTCCCGACGGGCCGGCAACACAACTAAGCTTTCCCGTAAGCAACTTTTTAAGTTCCTCTATTCCCTGTCCGTCAACCGCACAGGTGAAAATAATTCCCGCCCCGCTGTTCTGATATATTTCGAAAATACTATTAATCTTTACCTTATCACTTAAATCTTCTTTATTAAAACAGATCACAACAGGCAGCTTCTGCATTTTAAATTGGAGAAGAAGTTTATCAAGCATAAGATAATCCGGTTCGGGATTCTTTAATGCAAAAACTATAAGTGCCAGATCCACATTTGCAACTGCCGGTCTGATAAGTTCGTTTTTTCTTTCAAAAACCTCTGAAATATTTCCGGTCATTTCCTGCTCATTAAGAACATCAAGACTTACAATATCTCCAACCATAGGTTTTATATTATTCTTTCTGAATATTCCCCTGGCTTTACATTCATAAATATTATCATCTGATGCATATACATAATAAAACCCGGCTATACCTTTTATAATCCTTCCCTTCATATGAATTATTCCTTGGTAAAGGCAACGGCTGTCGGTGCAGAGGTTTGCCACTGTCCATCCGCCGTTTGATATGTTACCGTAATTACTCCGGCAGGCGTGCTGGTAATACCTGTTTTAACTGCAGTGTACGGAAAGGTATTAGTCGTAAAGCGCTGCAATTCCGCCGCATTAGCATCCAACAGCACGATTATGGCTTCAGATCCGACAAGATAGCCCTCCGGTGCCTGAATAGTGCAATTACAGGTATATCCGCTGGGACCCTTACTTACGATAAGATCTACATTAGTATCCTTTGCCGCCTTAGAACCGGCAGTAAGCGATTGAGAAATAACATTTCCGACCGCAACGGTATCACTTGTTTGTTCTGTGGCATTTGTACATTTTAAACCGGCTTCGATCAATAAGGCTCTGGCTGTAGCTTCATCCTTACCTACAACATTAGGAACAGTAATATCTCCCTCTTCTTCCTCTTCCTTTTCGGAACCGCCTGTACTGATATATACCTGTATAGAGCTTCCTAAAGGGGCATTAGTCGCTCCCAACGGACTTTGAGAAATTACCTTACCTTTATCCACAGATTCACTTGGCTGTTCTGCTGATGCAAAAACAAATCCTTCCTTCTCAATTGCCACTCTGGCTTCCGCTTCGCTCTTTCCCACAACATCCGGAACTGCGGCTCCCCCAACAGGTGTTTCTTCATTTGTACCTTCTGCCGAAGCCCCCCCTACTTTACCACTGCTCACTACTAGAGTAAGCACAGAATTTTCCTCTACAATCGTACCTGCAGCAGGATCCTGAGAGTCGATATAATCTTTATCATACATTGTTGATTCGGCATATGAAGCCTTAGCAGTCAACCCTGCATTCTTCAAGGCCAGCTCTGCATCCGCAATTGACAAACCCACAACTTTAGGGACTTCCGTCATTCCCTCTTCTATAACGGTCTCATCTTCCTTCAGACTACCGATATCCAGAACCTTACTTACTATAAACACAGCTACAATAGCAAGAATGATCGCTGCTATAATCATAAGAACCGTCATTATATTTTCCATCTTGGGATCTACGTCATCCTCATCATCATATTTATCAGGTTCGTTATAATAATCCTGCCTTCCTTTTCCCGTCTGTTTTGGAGTGTTCTTCCTGCGGAGATCCTCTTCTGCGTAACGTTTATTACCCGTTTTATTCTGTTTATTTCCGTTTTGTTTTTTCTTATTTGAACCGCCGTTTGAACTTCGCTGCTCATTTTTATTTGAATAGCTCCTTGACTGCTTTGCCCTTAATCCATCAGCTTGATCCGAAACCGGTGTATCTTCTATAATCGGGGTACCCTTTGCTCTTGGATCCATTACATAATACGGATCTACATAATCTTCGCCGGCATCATTATATCCTTCGCTGTAACCGGAATCATAAGACTGCGAATACATTTGATCATTATATTCATCATTCTTATAAGCATCATTAGGATAATACTGCTCATCATAATTATTATTCCCCTGATACTGTCCGTCATAATCATATCCGTACTGCTGCGGTTCATCATATCCGCCATATTGTCTCTGATTATAACTCGAATAAGCCGCCTCAAAACTATCATTACCATATAAACTGGAGGAGGTCTGCTGTCTGATCTCTCTCCTATCCTCATCGGTAAGTGCTTTAGTTCCTTCCGAGCTTGCCGCATCCTGTATAACAACAAAATTCTCATCCGGACTTATAAGCGATCGTTTCAGATCCGCCATTAATTCACTTACATTCGAGTATCTTCTGTCAGGATTTTTCTGAGTGCATTTGAATATTATCTGTTCAACGCTTACAGGAATTTCAGGAACATATATCTTAGGTGACGGCATCTCCTCCTGAATATGTTTTATAGCTATAGCCACTGTCGTTTCTCCATCGAACGGAACTCGACCCGTAACCATTTCAAAAAGAGTTATACCAATCGAATAAATATCACTTTTTGCATCTGAATATCCACCTCTCGCCTGTTCAGGAGAAGTATAATGCACCGAACCCATGGCATGGGATGTCTGTGTATCTGAGCTGGCAGCTCTGGCAATACCAAAATCCGCAACTTTAACCTTTCCTTCTTTTGATATGATTATATTCTGCGGCTTAATATCTCTGTGTATTATACCGTTATTATGGGCACTTTCAATACCCATAGACACCTGGATCGCAATACTTACCGCTTCTTTTACCGATAGACTGATCTTCTTTTCAATATATCGTTTTAATGTTATGCCTTCAACAAGCTCCATAACAAAATAATATAATCCATTCTCATCTCCGACATCATAAACATTAACGATATTAGGATGCATAAGACCGGCAGCAGCCTGTGCTTCTGCCCTGAATTTACTAACAAAACTTTTATTTGAAGAAAATTCATCTTTAAGAACCTTTACCGCATCGTAACGATTTAATTTATGATCCTTTGCTTTATAAACGTCGGCCATTCCACCGGCGCCAATTTTTTCCAATATTTCATACCGGTCGCCCAGCATCGTTCCCGGATTTAACATTATCTCACCTCATCTGCAAACGGTTCAACGATCACTACTGCTATATTGTCTTTACCGCCATTATGATTTGCTATCCTTATCAGTTCCTCAACTATCTGTACCACGTCCCTACCGGCCTTGGCGATCATGCATATGTCATCATCTTCAACCATATTTGTAAGACCGTCGGAACACATAAGAATGATATCACCCTTCTTGAGTTCAACCTCGAAAAAATCAGGCTCAACCTTGGGCGCCACTCCGATCGCACGGGTAATTATATTCTTATCAGGATGAGTTCTGGCTGATTCTCTGTCAATCTCACCCAGCTTAATCATTTCTTCAACCAGAGAATGATCCCTTGTGATCTGTCTTATCCCATCATCTATTATATACAGACGGCTGTCTCCTACATTTGCCACGTACATTATATCATTAACAATTGTTGCAACAACCGCAGTAGTTCCCATGCCCTGATAATCACTTTCCGACTCAGCCTTTTTATACACTTCGGCATTTGCACACTCTATGGCTTCTTTCATTATTTTTACAGGTTCGGAAGAATCATTTATCATTACTTCGCGTTCAATTGCCTTTACTGTATATGACGATGCATAATCACCTGCATTATGCCCCCCCATACCGTCTGCAACAATAAACAAATTAGGAAGATTACCAAGCGGAACTTCACATGAGAAGATACAATCTTGATTTATCTTTCTCTTGCGACCTATATCGGTCTTAGAGAACGTCTTTAACATCTGTTTAAGTCCTTTCATTTCTATAATGAGTAAACCTCAATAAAATACTAATAATTTTTCTCATGAATAATGCGCCTCCTTAACTGACCGCAGGCGCCATCAATATCTCTACCCATTTCCCTTCTAATAGTAACATTAATATGTTTTTTTTCAAGTTTATTTTTAAATGATAAAACTGCCTTCTTATCTGATTGTACATAATCTCTCTCTTTTATGGGATTAACAGGTATAAGATTAATATGACAGTTCAGTCCCTTTAATAACGAACTCAATTCCTCTGCATCCTTAGGGGTATCATTAATATTTCTAACCAGACTATATTCAAAAGTAAGTCTCCGACCTGTCTTCACAAAATAATAATGACAGGCTTCCATTATTTCCTTAAGAGAATATTTATAAGCGATCGGCATAAGTTCACGCCGCTTTTCATCATTACTTGCATGCAGGGATATTGCAAGAGTTATCGTAAGCTTTTCATCAGCAAGCTTTTTAATCATAGGCACTAGACCGCAAGTCGAAACCGTTATGTTTCTTTGACTTATATTTAAACCATGTCCATCCGTAAGCATTCTTATAAAAGTAATTACCGATTCATAATTATCCAGCGGTTCTCCCGAACCCATTGTAACAACATTTGAAATCCTCTCCCCGGTATCGGCTATTATCCCGTAAATCTGACCTAACATTTCACCCGCAGTGAGATTTCTTGCAAGCCCGTCAATTGTTGATGCACAGAATCTGCACCCCATTCTGCAACCGGCCTGTGTTGAGATACATACTGAATTCCCATGCTCATACCGCATAAAAACACTCTCAATTAAATTCCCGTCATATAACTCAAATAAATATTTCCTGGTACCATCTATTGCCGATTCCTGTTTTTTTACTTCTTTGACTGTATATATATCATACTCGTCCGATACTTTATCCCTAAGCAACACCGGCACATTATTCATTTGTGAAACGGAAAAAATATGCTTTTTATGAATCCATGAATATATCTGTTCTGCCCTGAATTTCTTCTCTCCGAGAAGCATTATCAGGCTTTCCATCTTATCATATTCAACTGAGCGAAGATCTTTTTTATTCATATTTCTTTTTAAACCCGGAAATAAAAAATCCGTCACATTTATGAACCCCGGGGATCAATTGGATATACCCCTTGGAAGAAGTTTCACATCTCAATTCCTCCGGCAGAAATTCATCAAGTGACACTGTTTCAAAAGGGAGATTCTCGGTTATCCACTTAACATTGTCCTCATTTTCCGCCTTATGGATTGTACAGGTGGAGAAAATGAGCGTTCCTCCGGGCTTAACATAATGACTCACATTACTTAATATATCTCTTTGCAGCTTTACAAGTGATTCTTCTTTCTGCGGCGTCATATTATACTTAATATCATTTTTTCTTCCCATCACTCCAAGTCCGGAACATGGAAGATCCGCTATCAATACATCGGCTTTTTCTTCATATTCTTCCAAATAAACAGTTGCATCCGCCTGTTTTACTTCAAGGTTACAATATCCTCCACGAGCTGCATTTTCACGGATCATTTCCAATTTCTTTTCAGAAATATCAAATGCATATAAATGTCCTTTACCATTTAATCTGTCAAGGGCATGAAGACTTTTACCTCCCGGCGCCGCACATACATCCATAACCGTATCTCCCGGTTTAATTCCCGAAACCTGTGTTACCAGCATGGAGCCTATATCCTGTATTTGAAACAAGCCCACCAGAAATGATTCTATGCGCTCCACCGAATCTATGTTTGTAAGTCTTAATGCATAATCAAGATATGGCGCCCTCTCCGAAGAAATATCCTCATCCTTTAATCTTTCCACCAACCGGTCAGTCCCTATTCTCGAAAGATTTGTCCTTACAAATATTCCCGGCGGCTTAAGAGACTCCTCCAGTATTTTATGCGTATTATATGGACCCTGTTCACACATCAGCTGTTTACATATCCATTGAGGACAGGAATACTTAACCGATAATCCTTCATATGTATCCTCATCCGGATATTCTATATCTTCTATATTTCTTGCAATACTTCTTAACACACCATTGACAAAGCCCTTAAGCGGCGTAAAACCCTTTTGGGTTGCAAGCTTTACAGCTTCATTACATACCGCCGATTCCGGTACGGAATCCATATATTTAAGCTGGTATACACCCATTCTGAGAATTTCCAGTATCTGAGGTTTCATGGTAACTGTTTTAGTCTTACTAAACTTATCTATAATATAGTCAAGTTCTGTTCTTCTCTCAAGGCACCCCTCTGACAGCCTTTTTATAAATCTTTTCTCTTGATTTTCAAGATAATCATATTTATTTAAGACCTGTCTTATAACTCTGTCAGATGATATCCCATCCTTGTCAATGATCAATAATATTTCAAGTACGATAAGCCTTAAATTCATCCAAACTTTTCTCCTGATTCAATTTTATATCCGGCCATAAATGCCACAGAATCCATTGGTTTTTTTCCTTCCGGCTGTACTTTATTGATTTTTATAAACCCACCCTTCGCAGATACATATATATCATTCTTAGAAGCCCTTAAAACCTTCCCGTATTCTTTTGACTCCGTAGCAGCACTAAGGTTACCGCCTACAGATGTACTCTTTATAATTTCATCCTCAGATATCAAAGTAACTTCCAGTATCTTAAGTAATTTTCCTCTGAAATACGTATATGTTCCGGGCCACGGAGTGAAAGCCCTTACCAAACGTTCTATCTGCTCAGCATTTTTACTCCAGTCGATCTCCCCCATTTTTTTAGTTAACAAGGGAGCATAGCCGGCCATTGTTTCATCCTGTTTTAAAGGTTTTACATCATTTGATTCAATTTTATCAAGTGCTTCGATTATTAGCTTTTTAGCGCATTCTTCAAGCTTTACGAACAGGCTTTCACCGGTTTCAATATCCGAAATGGCAACTTCTTCGGTATATAATATATCCCCGGTATCCAGCCCTTCATCCATTTGCATAATTGTAACTCCGGTCATCTTTTCGCCATCCGCTATAGCCCATTGGATTGGTGCAGCTCCCCTGTATTTAGGTAATAAAGATGCATGCGTATTAATACAGCCGTAAACGGGAATATCAAGAATCTCCCCGGATAATATCTGGCCATATGCAGCAACTACATAAATATCCGCTTCGTATTTTTTTAATTGCTCAACCACATCACTATCCTTTATCCTGTGGGGCTGGAACAACGGAATATTATATCTGACCGCACACTCTTTTACCGGAGAAGCAACAAGACGGGAACTCCTGCCACGCGGTTTATCTTCCTGCGTAACCACACATACTACCTCATGTCTGCTATTAATTATAGCCTCAAGTACTCCCGCAGCAAAATCCGGGGTTCCCATAAATAAAACCTTCATAATGATCTTTACTCCTCTTCCTCAGGTCTTTCCACATCTATAAGATCACCTTCAACCTTATCGACATAAAGTTTCCCGTCCAAATGGTCTATCTCATGCAGCAACGCCCTTGCTTTGAGTTCCGTTCCTTCTATTATAACTTCCTTCATTTCCTCATCATATGCCAATACCTTTGCATAATTCGGCCTTGTAACAATCCCGAATTTTCCCGGTACACTCAGACATCCTTCACTGCCGGTCTGTTCACCGGAAGTTTCGAGAACTTTGGGATTTATCATTACAAAAGGCCCCTCTCCCACGTCTATAACTACAATACGCTTAAGAACCCCCACCTGCGGTGCCGCGAGACCTACACCATCTGCCTCATACATGGTCTCTATCATATCTTCTATCAAAGTTTTAACTCTTGGTGTGATTTCTTTAACAACCTTACAAGGTTTATTTAATACTTCATCACCTAATGTTCTAATTGTTCTCAGCGCCATATTTCCTCCTATAAATCAACCCTAAAATACCGTTTAAAACCTTATTTTAACAATATGATCGCAAATCAAATCTTTATAAAACATTTTTCCGGGCCTTAATAGCCATTCAGGGGATCCATATCAATAATGATACGGACTTTGCGATTATAATGTTCTTCTTTAAACATTTCACACTTATCCTTGATCAATATAAGACTATCAATATCCACCGCTTTAAAATATATCATTTTTCTGTAAATGTCATTTATTTTTTTTACAGAAGCATCAGTCGGACCTATAATACTTACACTTTTTTTATTACAATCGATAATTATATCATTTTTAACGGTTTCTGCCAATGCCGTAGTATATTTCTCTAAGGTTTCTTCATCCGGACTTTCTATTAATATTGCCATTAAATGACCCACCGGAGGATAATGCATTAAACTTCTGTACAAAATCTCTTTACTGTAAAACAACTTGTAATCTTGGGATTTTGCAGCCTCTATGGCATAATGCTCCGGATTATATGTCTGGATCACAACTTCTCCGGAAAGTTCTGCCCTTCCGGACCGACCTGCTGCCTGGGTCAATAATTGAAATGTCCTTTCCCCGGACCTGAAATCATTAACATTTAGCGACATATCCGCTATCAAAATTCCCATCAATGTTACATAGGGAAAATCATGGCCCTTTACAATCATCTGGGTACCTATCAAAATATCCGCCTCACGATTCGAAAAGGATGAAAGGATCGACTCATAACTATCCTTTTTCACGGTAGTATCCGCATCCATTCGCAAAACATTTGCATAAGGAAACATATCTTTTACTGCTTTTTCCACCTTTTCGGTCCCGGCTTTGAATGTACCTATATAAGTCGAACCGCACTCCGGGCATGTTGATCTATCTATAGTTTCATATCCGCAATAATGACATTTCAGTTTACCATTAATATGTCTGGTAAGCGAAACATCACAATGAGGGCATTTAATAACGTGACCGCAAGACCGGCAGGACACAAATCCGGAATATCCCCTCCTATTGAGGAATAACATGATCTGTTCACCCTTTTCAAGCCTATCCTCCATCATGATTCTTAACTTTTGGCTGAACATAGACCTGTTTCCATCTTTAAGTTCCTGCTTAAGATCTACAATATGAACCTTTGCCAATACGGATTCTTCCTTAGCCCGTTTATCCAATGTAAATAATTTATACTCCCCTTTTAAGGCCTTATAATATGCATCCACGGATGGCGTGGCAGAACCCAAAATAACAGAAGCATTATGCAATCTTGCCAGCTCTATAGCTGTTTCCCTCGCGTGATATTTAGGCATACTATCGCTTTTATACGAATTTTCATGTTCCTCATCGATCACTATAAGCCCAATATTTTCAAAAGGAGTAAATAAAGCGGATCTCGGACCTATCATTATGGACATATCACCCTTCTTTGCCCTTTCAAACTGGTCATATTTTTCACCCTGGGACAGCTTAGAATGCAATACCGATACTTTATCTCCGAATCTTCTGTAAAAACGCATAAGTGTCTGATAGGTCAAGGAGATTTCAGGTATAAGAACTATCACACTTTTCCCCATTTCACACACTTTCGAAATAATTTCCATATATACTTCGGTCTTCCCGCTACCGGTTATGCCATGTATAAGATATGTCCCCCTGTATCCGTTTATATACTCATCTGTAATGCTGTCAACTATATATTTTTGATCTTCATTTAGCCTCAGCTTTAATTCGGGCTTATTTCCGATCACTGTATTACGATATACCCTCCTGCTTTTGATGCTTAAAACCTCCTGTTGTTCCATTGCCTTTATCGTGGCAGCCGATACATTTAATTTCCCGGTTACCACTTTATAATCAAGCTCGCCTTCGTTTATTAATTCCCGCAGCAATCTTTCCCTGGCTGTCTGATGTTTTTTTAAATAAATACTAAGCCTTTCATAGGCTTCTTTTTCTCCGATTTTCAGGATTATACTTTTTTCTTCTTTTTCTCTGACCTTCCTTTTTACCGGAAGTACGGTCTTTAACGCATTTATCATGGTTGAGCCGTATCTTTTCTTCATCCAGTATGCCAGTTTTATAAGCTTATATTCCACAAGACGGTTATCTGTATTTATTTCTTCAATTTCCTTTATTTTATCAGGATCATATACGGGACTATCCGTTAATTCAAGAACATAACCGTTTATTATTTTATTACCCTTCCCAAACGGCACACTGACATAATCTCCAACCTCCAAAATCCCCTGCATTGAAGATGGTATCTTATACTGAAATGTTTTATCCAAATTTTCATGTGAAATATTCACAATAATATTAGCGTATTCCATATATCACCAATCGTAAAATATTATAAATATAGCATTAAACGGCAAAAACAAATTATACAAAAAATAAATTCGATTATTTATCTCAAATTTGGTTTTTGTCACTTATGATTTTAAACTTGACACATTTTTTTTTCAGTTTGTTCATTTATCGTTAACAATTTGTGCATTCCAATGTCACAAACCCATCATATACTAAAACCATAGAAATAATAAATCTTTTTCATAAGCGTGAGGTTAATCCTCACATCCTCCCTCTAATTAAATATATAAAGAAAAGGTTCGATCGGCGGGTCGAACCTTTTTTATTATTTATTATCCGCTACCTTACTTATTATATCCTTATTTATCTTATACATGAAGAATAAATTCATCAAAAACGAAATTAATTCCGCGATGGGAAAACACCACCATATAAGACCCAGCCCACCGATTTTTGCCAATATAAAGGCTACCGGAACCAAAACAACAAGCTGTCTTGCCACAGATACGATCAGCGAATAGATTCCATTACCAAGAGACTGGTACACCGTGCCTCCTATAATGCAAAACCATGCCAGAAGATAATGCCAGGCGATTATCCTAAGAGCCGGAACTCCGTATGTAAGTAATGACGAATCCCCTGTATCAAATATCAGCAACAATTTATCTGGAACTATTCTGAATAAAGTAAATCCGATAAAAGCAAAACAAAAAGCATATAACATACAGATTTTTATAGCCTTTATCATACGGCTTTTCTTTTGCGCTCCATAATTATATGCCAAAATAGGGATAAGACCGTTATTTAGACCAAATAAAGGCATAAAGAATAAACTCTGCAACTTAAAATACACAGTAAAAACGGCTACTGCCGCATCATTTAACGATACCAGGATTTTATTCATACAATAGGTCATAACCGAGCCTATACTCTGCATTATTATAGTAGGAATACCTACGGCATATATCCGCCGGATCACATATGAGTCCGGCTTAAAATTTCTCATGTTGATCTTTATTTCAGGATTTTTCTTTAAGTTAAAATACAAAGCCAGCATTGCTGCAATAATCTGACCGGTAACTGTTGCTACCGCCGCACCCGCCACGTTCAGCTTAGGCATCCCGAATAATCCGAAAATCATTATGGGATCAAGAATAATATTGATTAACGCTCCGGTCATCTGAGTGATCATCGAATAAATGGTTCTGCCCGTAGATTGAAGAAGTCTTTCAAAAATAAACTGCAAAAAAATACCGGGAGAACACATACATATTATCGAAAGATATTGGGTCCCATATTCCAGCGCCAGACCTTCCCCGCCCTGGGAACGTATCAATATTTCCGAAAAAAAGCAGCCAATAACAAAAAATACACCAGCACTCATGAGAGATAAAAAAATACCGTTATTAGCAGCTTTTTTCACAGTCGTATAATCCTTCTCACCCAAAGCTTTACTAAGCAGTGAGTTAACACCAACCCCCGTTCCCGTTCCTACCGCAATAAGAAGCATCTGAAAAGGAAATGCCATTCCCACTGCAATAAGCGCCGAAGTTCCTGCCGAAACAGACGTTCCCGTATCCTGGATCCTGGCAACAAATATACTGTCAACTATATTATAAAATGCCTGAACAAGCATAGATAAGATCATGGGTAGCCCTATATTTATAATAAGTTTATTTATAGGTAATATACCCATCTTATTTTCCTGTATCATTGTCTCATCATTATCTGTTATTTCTGAAATTTTCTCAGTTTTCTCACCCATTTTACTCTTTTACCCACTCATTTTTATTTTTTCACTATTTTTTTTGCCCATATCCCGGTACTAACCATTATTCCGCCTATAATAGCTTTAGGAATTTCCAGGGATTGTACAACTGTTACCAATTTAACAACATCAAGTTTTGTATATCGGCTCAAAAAAAATGCTGTCGGCACAGAAACCAACCATACATAACAACTATCAAACAAAAACGTTATAAACGCTCTTCCTCCCGCCCGGATGATAAAATATGATACATGGGCATATGCAACCACAGGCATTAAGACCCCATATACCACAATAAGCTTAGAAGCCATACTCCGGATTTCCTCCGATGCCTTATATAACTTCGGAAAATAGGGACTTATAGCTATCTGGAGCAACCCAAATATTACACCCAATGTGACTGTAAACGCTATAAGTTTATAAGAATCATTCTTAGCTTTTTCGATCTCTCCCCTGCCAAGAGTATGCCCTATAATTATTCCAACACCTTCTCCCATAGCCAAAAAAGCTACTCCCAGCAAATTCCATAGTGTGGTCTCTATATTTAACGCGGCAACAACATTTAAACTTCTGAATGAATAGCATTGATTCATTATGGTAGTACCCAAAGACCATAATCCTTCATTGATCATAAGGGGAATTCCCTTTATAAAATACTTTAATCCCGTTTCGGGGGTAATATCACATCTGCTAAACGCACCGACTATAAATTCATGTATATTCCTATGTTTCCAGGTATAAACCACAAGTATTACAAGCTCAACAATTCGTGAGATAACCGTTGCTACAGCCGCACCTTCAGCCCCCATAGCCGGAAATCCAAAATATCCGTATATAAGAATATAATTTCCCAAAAGATTAACCAAAACAGCGGCAAATGAAGCTTTCATAGGAACAGCAGTCTCTCCGGTCTCTTTCAGTGTTCCGGCATAAGCCATTGCCACAGCATACGGAAACAATCCCCAGAGCATTATTTTTATATAATCCACTCCTATGGCCAGAATCTCATCTGCATCCGACTTCAAACCTTCGCCATGAAGAAATGTCCCTATCAAAGTTTTTCCATACAGCAAAAAAATCCCTACCGCAACTACAGTCAGCAACAAGTTCATTATCACTTTAAACTGAAAGGTCTGTCTGACTCCTTTAATATTCTTCATCCCATGATATTGGGCTGTAAAAATACCCACACCCGCAACAGAACCGAATAAAAGAAGATAGTAAATAAATAACAAAGAATTTGCAATAGAAACTCCGGACAACGCATTGGTTCCCACTCTTCCGATCATCAGATTATCAAGCAATCCGACAAAATTGGAAATTGCATTTTGTACCATGATCGGTATCGTTAATCTTAATGCGTAATAATAGAAATTTTTGTCACCGATATATTTTCTTATACTCATATTAGATAATAACCTGCCCATAAATCGGATTGTCATAATTCACCAAACATATGGTGACAATTTTATCATATATAAAGCCTTTTGAAAACAAAAATTCCTTCCCTACATATAATAACTGCACTAAAGGGATAAACCAATTGGATATTGCAGCTTTTTGTAAGGAAGGACCCGATCATTAATATAATCTTTTTAATTTCTTTAACGCCTACGGTATACTTTTTATTGAATCCGATAGGTTTCTTTAGGACCAAGGTAAGAATCCGGTAGTTCTTTTCCAACTTCACAGATAACAAGCTTTTCAAGGACAAATCCGGGCGAAACCGCAAATATCCTAAGTGTATTCAAGCCTTTATTCAAAACCACACGGGCAGTACTTATTCTGATATTATCAAGAACACCACTTTCCCAATACATATTGTGATCGCCAACTTTAAAGCCTTCCGGAATCGCATTTATTATTTCTATCTCTTCATTCCATTTTTCCGTTCCCGAACAGTTGCCACCGGCGACAGATATTCCATATAATACTTCATTATCCATAGTTACCGGATTACTCGGCGCAAGATATAGATAAACGACATATTCATCCTCGTTTTCCATATACAAAAGATAATCGACACTGGGAGAATCTTTTTCCGGTACATAGTTTTTATCAACCGGAAATGCCTTGATAGCTGAAAGTGTTCGTCCGTAGTCCGGCAGCCTTACAAATTTTCCACTTTCGGTTTCATTATTTTTAACATAATGTTCCGCTTCTATAGAAATATAATTATACGGCTGATAAATATCCTCCGGCAAATCCTTTAGGCCACACCAAACAAAAGTATTAGAAACAAAAGTAGAATAATCATCGATATTTACCGGAACCAGAATTTCAGTTTCTCCGTATTCTCCTTTTATTTTAATAACCGTACTGTTTTCTCCGTCCATAGCACTTCTGTCAAGATGAACATATATGTGTTCGTAGAATTCAACCGGACATACGCCTTTCTTCTCACCTATCCTCAGCCATTTTGCATCACATATAATCTCATATCTTGCATCCACACGACCGGAAGTATAAAGAGTTATTCTTGCCACATCACAGGATGGATCCATAAAATCAGGCAAAACAAGCTTCTTCCCCGTCCAGACTCCGCCCTCAGTATGCTGATCCGTTCCGGCGATTGTAACAACAAGCCTTGCTTTATTGGCCGCTTCCCATTCATAAAGCACAGGAAACATACATTCCTCTTCATTCCAATGGGTAAAACCTATGTGTTCGGACATTCCCATTCCGTACCATTTTCCATCTTTAATTTTATGGAGTTGATCCGTTAATGCACGGTCAAGCTTAAGTCTGCTCTTAACCTCTGCTGCAACTTTAACCGCAAAGGTTGCCTGAATATTTCTAAAATAATGATTTTCAGTTACCGCAAGCCACATTCTCGTAAGATTAAGCGTGGAAAAAAGCGGATAACCCACAATCTGAAAGAATGTAAAAGAATTATTCTCATCACATTTTGCACTAATCCTATCTGCGGTTTCCATAAGTTCGTTTATTTTTAATGACAGATCCTCCAGTTCTCCGTAATTAACCGGATGATATATGTTATCATTCATAGCTTCAGGGCGCCGGTTATTTGCTATTCTGGTGTATCCTTTTAACAATCCTGCTACTACTTCTTTATCCTGATCACTTAAACTGTTACCGAACTGTGTTTCAACAAAATATTTATCAAAAGCGTTGGTGCCCAAAACATTATTAATACCCCATTTATCATAATCATATGCCAATTCCATGAAATATGACAACGGATATTCATTTGTAAAAATATCACCTACATTTACGATCCAAAGATCTCTGATACCAAACTCATATGCGGTTGTCATTTGTTCCCATACTTTAGGCAGATAAGTACTGTTAACCCATTCAAAAGAAACAGGAGCTCCATGATAATCAAAATGATAATACATTCCGTATCCGCCTTTATGAGATTTCATATGTTCCGTGGGAAGAGTCCTCAGATTTCCGAAATTATCATCGCAAAGCATGAGTGTAACCCCTTCAAGTTCTTCCGAATCCATCAACCCTTCCGTTTCTTCATCTCCGTAAAAAAACGGCTCCACTTCCTTGTATAAAGCCAACATACGAGGGACTTCATCAAGATTCTCATTAACATTTTCTCTGATAAGCATATTTTGGGTTTTAAGAACATCCCGTAGAAGATCTATATTATCCTTTAAAGTGGCGTCTTCACCCATTATGGTAGAATCACATTCACCGCGCATCCCTATCGTTATAACATTTTCAAACTTACCGCTTCTTTTAAGACCATCTTCCCAAAACCTTGTAATTCCCGCCTCATTAGTTCTGAAATTCCAGGCATCTCCGTAAACAGATTCAGGGCCTCTTACATGCGAATATTCTTCACCATGCCTTAAACAGGGTTCATGATGAGATAATCCCATAACAACTCCGAGTTCATCCGCCAGCTCGGCATTTTTTAATCCCGGCCCGTCCTCCGAAAAGCATGACGACCACATTGCCGGCCACAAATAATTACCTTTAAGTCTGAGCAGAAGTTCAAATACATGCTCATACATTTCCGCAGTAAATCCTCCAAAATGTTTCATTGTCCAATTTCCGAAAGCCGGCCACTCATCATTAATAAAAAATCCTCTGAATCTGACCGACGGCTCTCCGGATATCATTATATCCTTATCAGTTATCCTTAATTCCGTCATTTTATCCGGTTTTATATCACACCAATCAACAAGTGGAGAAACCTTCAGCAACTCCGATAAATGAAACAGTCCGTAAATAGTACCCCTTTTATCACTTCCCGCTATAACCAATGCAGCACTCACGTTTTCTGCCGGAGCCTCCAGAATTGAAAAAGAAAACACTTCCCGCTTTCCTCTGACAGTATCAAAATCAATAAGACCGGCACGTTCAAATTCATCAAGAAAGGTACTCCTCCCGATTGTACCGAAAATTACCGGTAATTCGCTAATAAGTCCCTCATTAGCCATCATCTCAAAACTTTTATCGGAATCACTGATATTAACCACCGGAAGTTCATCAAATACAAGAGAAACATCTTTTCTAACCTTATCCGCAATCTTTTTTACTCCGCTAAAAGCCGTGTTTTCATAAATAAATCCAATTTTTTTATCCACTATATTAATATTGTTAATAATGTATTCCATATTTTTCTCCATAATCTTTTATATGCCGCAATAACCACCACTATACGGTTATTGAATTGCAAAATTATACACACT
>JAILKH010000069.1 GCA_024693925.1 Lachnospiraceae bacterium
AGTCATAATTTTTCGGGTTGATATCCTTGAAATCGTTCAAAATTAATGTTATCATAACCTTGCAATTTCCTTTCATAAGGTTATTGTTTTTGGGAATAACAGAAGCGAACTTTCTCAGGGTGGGCTTCTGTTATTTTTTTATTTTAAAGGTCGGGGCTCTGCCCCGAACCCCGGGGTTTATCGCATTGGTTTTCCAAAGGGAGTGTTTCTAGTAAACTCTATCAGAAACAAAAACAGACATCAAACAATATGACTAAAAATTAATCATTTGTTTAATGTCTGTCACTTATTTAATCACAATCATTAAGGTTTATGTACATATGAATTAAGAAACAGCGGACTTTGAAGGATACTCGAGCAATGGAGTAAACCCCATCTGTTCAAGTAGTTTTATATCCTTGGTCCTGTCATTTCTCAATTCCCATTTTTTACCGTTTTTAACCATACGTAAATGACCGGCTTTTCTCAGAATATCGGAATTCGAAATGCTCGATTTGTTAAGTGAGAGCACTGCCTCATTCAGCGTTGAATGTATAATACCTGTCACCAACATAATGAAATCTAATCCGCGGGCTGTATAGTAATCCTGAGTTTTAAGATGATTAAAGTCTGCGTCATTTTTTACGTAGTTGTTATATGTCTCGATAAGCCATCTGTCTTTATATCCTTCAAATATCTCTTTTGCAGATTCTTTCATATTGGTTTTCAATACATATACACCCCACCAGTCTCTTTTTTCTTCCAAGATTTCCTGAGTGTATCCGTTTTCACCTAAATCCAGCATAGTAAGATAATTCTTGATCGTTGAATTATTCTCATCTATATCTTTGTAGACGATTATCCTGACATCGTTATCAAGCTGTTCATCATGATACAGAATATGAGCAGTTTCTTTTTTCGATGGCTTATATATGAATTCATTATCAAATTCTAAAGTTTCTTTGATCCTTGTATAGTCTTTATCATTTGATCTTACCGGTGTTGCATATGTGTTACCGTTAGAGGACATGATATCAAGCAGGTCTTTGGTATTGAAACCTCGATCCACGAAGAACTTGGTATTGGTAAATGTACGACCTTTGAAAAAGTCTTTACAGCTCTTTTTATCAACACTTGATCCTCTGAATGTCTGATATGCCAAAGGCTGTTTAGCTTTGATATCATATGCCATTATGATATTTATCTGAGGTGCCTTCAACGACTTCATTTTGTATCCGGGTTCAGCAAAGCAGTTGTTCCACGAGTATGATTTTATTACATGACCGTCTAAAGCTATATTCTTTGTACTTTCATCAATCATCAATTGCTCAAACTTATTTCTGGGATTACCTTGTCTACCGATTTCCGTTAAAAGATTTGACAGAGCTGTATATCCCATTTTGAATGAGAACTTTGAGTAAAGTAATGATAAATAACTATCAAGATAACAATCGTTGATCTGGTCAACATGGATGAATCCGTTGGCACAGAGTATCAATCCATAGGCATAGATCTGATATGCTCTTTCAGTAATGAAACATTTCTTTAAATTCTCTAATACTTTCTCTTGTGACAAAGATATCAGAAGAGCATATTTACCATATTGTACATCAGTGATCTCATTACTGTATTCTACCTTCTTTTCATCAGCAAGTTCCTGAAGATATCTTTTGTTTGCTACAAATCCTTCGCCGGGAACTATCTTGCCGATAAGATATCCGGAATTTGTACCCCATTTACCACTCTTAAGCTTCTTGGCGGAATACTTATATACATGATATATTCCGTTATCATTTCTTACCTTGGTAGAAGGTGCAGGTCTATACTTCAATATCTCTTCCGGGATAGATGATTTTCTTGCCATTTTTAGCCCTCGTTTCTATATGTACATATTGTACTTCCATATGCACATATTTTACACCAAACGAGGCATATCAGTCAATAGAAAACCATACAATCAGAGATTAAAATTTTGTAGTATTTAAGCCAAACTCTAGCATTTCAATCTCTAAACTCGCAAAGTTTTAAACATTAAGTGTTGAAAGTTATTAAAACTTGGTTTTCATATGTACACAAATCTCAATGATTGTGTTTAAATAAGCAAGTATTGTTACAAACCAGTCGGAAAAACTCAACAATTTAAATAACCTAAATACGAATTAGGAGGTGGATTAATATGGCTAACAGTAGAAGTGTAATCAGTAAACGACAAGAAATAGTTTCAAAACTAACGCAGGCGCGTCTTGAAAAGGGCTTGTCACAGGCTCAGCTTGCCGAGATGGTCGGCACGCAGCGGTCAAATATCTGCCGTATTGAAAACGGCGGTCAGAACCTATCCCTCGATTTATTGATAAAGATTACAGATGCTCTCGGAAAGGATGTCAGAGTATTATTGGAAGAAAAGAGTGTTGAAATGAGCAACATATATAACCTAAAACTGTATGATGATATTCTTGTAACGTTCTCTCTTGAGGAAAAGGGCTTGGAAGGCTTAGTTGTTGCAATTATCTCCTATGATGAGAGCAAAAAACACCTTTTGCCAATTAATATGGAACTGACCGTAAAAGGCATTATCAAGTCGATTTCCAATCGTGTTATTCCGAAAAACAGAGCTTTTGTCGACGAGAT
>JAILKH010000110.1 GCA_024693925.1 Lachnospiraceae bacterium
CCAGATACCTTATAATATTTTTTAAATAGCTGGTAGAGTCTTTCTTTAATTGCTTTATCCTGTTCAGTGCGCACTGCTTCTTCATATAGATTCTTCGAGAAAATAAGAGCAATGCATGCCATCATATCGCACACCTCATTATTGCCTTCTTCTTTTAACCTGCTGATAAAAGAATCAAATTCATCAAAAATACAAAGGCGAGCAATTTTAAAGCTGGTGTTTGTACTTCCCGGTCTGTTTACTACATAATTATGAAGTGGCCTATTTATATGTACCAGCATGTTCGCTTTTGAGAAGGCTTGAAAATCAAAATAGACATCTTCTGATATTTGACCTTTTTTGAAACGTAAGTCGCCGATTAATGATCTACGCCACAGCTTATTCCATACCTCAAATCGTACATATTCTCCGGAAATCAGCCCCTCAATCATCTGATTGAAATTGAATTCTCTCACGGCTCCATCAAATTGCCGCTCTTCTGGTTTTCCGTCAATTATTCTTAATGTCGCACATGAACTAATGTCTGCATTATATGTAGTAGAAAGTTCCAATAATGTCTGGTACATGGATGGCTCGATCCAATCATCGCTATCAAGAAATGTAACCCATTCCCCACGCGCTATATCTAAGCCACTGTTTCGTGCAACAGACAGTCCTGAATTCTGCTGATGAAGAACCGAAATGCGTGAGTCCTTTTTTTGATATTCTTCGCAAATGCTTTCTGACCCATCATTCGAACCATCATCTACTACAATAATATCTAAGTCTTTGTACGACTGATTAATCACAGAATCAAGGCAACGCTCTATGTATGGTTTTACATTATATACCGGTATGATAACTGATATCATAATCGATTCTCCTTCAATTTCCATAAGGAATATAACCTGCATCTGCAAAACTATTCTCTTATGCTAAATCTATTTGTACTGGCATATCCGGAATTAAATATAGCAATCATCACAAATAGGACAAAGAAATTATTTAAATCGAAAACGTATCCTTTTACGTTTAAAACAATAAATGATGCCATAAAAGATATGTATAGAAACTTATTTAGTGTCGATCCATTAGAAAATCTATATTTGTTCAACGACATTACGTATTTAATCATCAGAGTATACAAAATTACAGCATAAATCAATCCACCGAAATATATATCGTTTATATATCCAATATCTGTGAGTATATTAAGTTTGTTCCTATTTAATACGCGTATTCCATATCCAAAGATGAGATTTAATCCAGATGGCAAATCCCATCTGCTATCATCACCTACATATGAAAAATATCCAGAGGTGGTATCACCTCTAAAAAACATCGAGATCTGTGCAATTCCTTCTTCTATCCACGTGTGTGTTGTTGGGCTTAACGTTCTTAATATGCTTAACCCAACATTGATTAGAACCACTGCTAGAACAATAATACCAAGTATTCGTGCAATCTTCTTTACAGTGTTTCCAGCTGATAAAGATAAAGCAATAGCGATAACACCAATTCCTATAATTATTAACGAGGATCTTGCATTAATAATTCCAGAAAATGCAAATAGAGGGATCATTATATAGTATTTGACTGAACGCTTGTTATTAATAGCCATATACAAAGCTATAATAGCAAGAAAAGCTTGAACCGATGGCATTCCAAAAGTCAAGCCAGTTGAAAATCCAAACAGCCGTAAATTAACCATGTAAGCGGAATACGTGTCATTTTGAAACAAACCACCACTTATCATAAGGCGTAACAGGACATCCTTTATTCCTCTGTTAAAAAAAGCTGCAATTGATAATACGCACTGAATTAATCCAGCATACAGGATCGTATCAATATAGTAATGAAGGTCATACCCCTTCTTATCGATCATACAGGTTATCATTATACTTGCCGGAATCACAGAAGCCAGCACATAGATGAAGCTTTGAAGAAACGCAGGTGGGTTATCATTACACAAAGCAACAACAAATATATATATAAACAGCAGCATCCATACTAAGTATTGATTTATGATTTTATGGAAGTTGTTTTTTACATACCTATAGTTTAAAAGAATATAAAAACCGGCAATAGGAAATACTACAAGCAATGATTTTATAGGTCCTATGGGCGGATTATATATCATCATAAACGCGATGATTACTAGTAATAATCTGTCGGTTTTAAGCTTTATCATTTACCTTGTCTCCTCAAATCAGGCAGCACTCTTCGATTTCTACTAAATC
>JAILKH010000122.1 GCA_024693925.1 Lachnospiraceae bacterium
TCAGATAAATATACGGAACCCGTAAAGGCTTTTATAGCCGACAAGAGGGAAGTATATGATTTTACGATAAAAGCCGTAGCTGTAAAAGAGGGATATATTAACAGTGAGGTAGCAGAGGCTTTATTCAGGATAACTCCCGAATGTCTTAATTACGGTGATCTTGATAAAGACGGTGAGGATTATGCTCTCTATCTCAGTAAAAACTGTCCCGAAGGTGCCTGGATAGCCGGATTAAACAGTGAAGGCTATGATTATTCCGCAAACAGTATCAAACCCGGGATCAGAGTGTATTACGGGAAAGAATTATTGACGGAAAAGAAGGATTATAGCCTTGTTTACAGTAATTGTACCAATGCATATACCTGTATGCCGGGTGAAGAGGACTTTAAAAAGAGTAAAGCACCGGCAGTAAAGGTTACTCTTAAAGGTGATCATAAAGGTACCTTAGTTGAATATTATAAAATCAAACCTATTGAGCTTACTGATACAAGAATCTGTATATCCGATATAACACAGTCCTGTAAAAACAGAGTAATAAAAGGAACGACTACCATAACCTATACTAATGACGAGGGAAAGGTAACGGTTCTGAAAAAGGGTAAGGATTATACTCTGGTATATCCGGGAACCGATAAAAAAAGTACAGATTATAATGAAGATGCTTTCAACACGGCAGGGGACTATACGGTAAAGGTTATAGGAAAAGGAAATTATACAGGTACAGGCAGTTTTAACGAAAAGATCACGGAAGATATTCTTATATCAAAAGTGAAAATATCTTATAATAAGAGTGTGGAGTATACTGGAGATATTGTTGTCCCTGAAATAGTTCTTAAATATAAGGGTGTTGAACTGGAAAAGGATAAGGATTATAAGATAGAGCCTGCCTGTGATTATGATCCGTTGGCGGATAATAAAAATATAGGGGCCGCAGTTTTCAGGATTACCGGATTAGCTGATGGCAAAGGATATGATTTTGACGGTAATATTGAAAAAAAATATAATATTAAAGGTATCAGCCTGTCAAAAGTCAATATACCTTCGAATTTCGCGTCATCCTCCAATTATGGGCAATATTATGATATTAAAACAAAGAAGTTCATTTATTCAGGTAAGGAATTTGAAGTAGCCGGCCCCGAAGGAGAGGCTAAGGAAGATTATGGTATAAAGCTTACTTATAGGAAAAATAAAAATACAGATCCCGTTGAACTTGTAAAGGGAACGGATTATACGGTTTCTTATGAAAAAAATATAAATGTGGGAAATGCAACGGTTATCTTTATCGGTCTTGGAAAGTATAGCGGCAAAGTAAAGAAAAAGTTTGCTATCGGCCCTTATGTATATGATAGTAAGGATACTGTTTCCTTGATATCTATGAAGAATATTCCGGCAGTTAAATATTCTAAAAACGGTGTATATCCGGAGCCGGAGATTGTTTATAATTCTATAGACGGGGAAAAAACGCTGGTAAAAGGGATTGATTATTCCTTAAGCTATAAAAATAATAAGTCCGTTAATGATCTTAAAACGGTTAATAAGGTTCCGACGGTTACCGCTTCTTTAAAGGGAAATTACAGCGGAAAGATCACAGGAGTATTTGAAATAATTCCTTCTTCCATATCCGAATTGTCAATATCGGTTTCGGATAAAGAGTATGTTAATAAAAAGGGCAGTTATATTTCTTCGTTTACGATCGTCGACGGTAACGGAAAGAAACTTACCGCCGGCAGGGATTACGATAAAAATGTATCGGTATATTATTATGCGGATACTTTATTGGACAGCGGAAGCTTGAGAAAGGCGGGAACTGCCGTAGATTCAAATGATATAGTTCCTTCCGGCTGTGTATTGAAATTAACCGTAAAGGGTATTGGAGCATATTCCGACAGTATAGATGCTTTATACAGGATAACACCTTCGGATATAAGTAAGGCTGCCGTATCGATAAATTTAAAATATTATGGGGGTGTACCTGTAACCCTGTTAAATAATGATATAAAGGTTACCTTGAACGGAACGGTGCTTTTGCAGGAAAGAGATTATTATATTTACGGATATGTTAATAATACCGCTCCCGGCACTGCATTGGTGGCATTAAAGGGAATGGGACATTATACGGGAACTAAATCTGTATTGTTCTATATTCTTGCCACAGAGGCTCCAAAGAAAGATGATGATGATAATGGCAACGGGAATGAAACAGGGGACCAAAAAGATACAGGAGTTCAGAGATCGGCAATGATAAATCAGGCCAGGGCCTGGCTCGGTAAAAACGAAGGGGACGGAAGTTTTAAGGATATAATAGATGTATATAACGGCCATACGCCTTTGGCTAAGGGATATAAGATGTCATACACCGATTCATGGTGCGCAGCCTTTGTTTCGGCTTTGGCTATTAAGTGCGGGCTTACTGATATCCTTCCTACGGAATGCAGCTGTGAGAGGATGATAAATCTTTATAAAAATCTGTCTGCCTGGGTGGAGAATGATGCGTATATCCCCCTTGTCGGCGATCTGATCTTCTATGACTGGGGTGATGACGGTCAGGGAGATAATACAGGCTGGTCCGATCACGTGGGTATCATAGAATCTGTTGTGGGAAATGTTTTGACTGTGATCGAAGGAAACAGCTCGGATATGGTAAAAAGAAGAACTGTTAATATTAACGGTAAGTTTATAAGAGGATTTGCGACTCCGTTCTATAAGTATTGATATTATGGGTTTTACCGGGGTGGATCAGGTATGATAATTTTTCATTTGTGTACGGAAAAAAAAGAAAAAGAGGTAGAAAGAATAGCCGGGGAGATCGGTCATGGTATTCTTAAAACAGGGTACGGAGATTTAAATAAAGTTCTTTTGGGATTATGTGAGAATAAATCCCTTCATAAGGATATAAAACTGCCGCTCTTATACAATATGCCGGAAGTTTTGATCTTCTATAAAACCGAGGATGAAGAGCTTGACCGGTTTCTGGATATGTATAGGGAAACCGGGCTTGAAGGCATAAAGCTTAAATCCATAATTACTCCCACAAATATTAACTGGACCCTGTATGAGCTGATTGAAGAATTAAAGAAGGAATCTGCTTTTATAACACAATAATTAAAGGAGGGATCATATGGAAAAAAATATTACAAAGGGAATCGCGCTTAATGATGATATACTGAATGATGTGACAGGCGGCAGTTCAAATAATAAAGAAGGTGCCTCTTATAAATGTCCCATTTGCAAAAACAGTGTCACTTATACACGGAATATCAGATTTGAAGGCGCAAATATAACATTATATAAGTGCGCTAATTGTAATCGTGAGTTTTCGTTAAATCAGATAAACGGGGTAGAAGGATTAATGGAGAATTATACCGGTAAGGGCGAAATAGGATTCGGAATGTGATCATAAATAATAAAATATGGTCTTAAATATTGATAAATGCCGCATATGCATAGGCCATAGGCGGTGTTTTATTGTTGGGATGTTCTGATAAGTCGGTTACGGATGAACCGTAAAAGACCGGTGAAAAGACAGAGCTTTACACTGTGGGAACTGACATAAGATCCAAAGGAAGGAAAATAAGTTATGACAGATAATGTAACAATAAGAAGAGCAGATGATAATGATATACCCGGGATACTTAAGTTGTTGATCCAGGTGGATATGGTGCATCATAACGGGCGCCCCGATTTATTTAAGGGACCGGCTACAAAGTATAACGGTGAGGAACTTTCACATATACTTAAGGATGATGACAGACCTGTTTTTGTATGCGTAGATGAGGAAGGTAATGTTTTGGGACATGCTTTTTGCATTCATAAACAGTTTAAGGATGATAATGTTCTTACCGATATTAAAACCCTTTATATTGATGATATTTGTGTGGATGAAAAGGTACGGGGCAAGCAGGTAGGAAGGAAATTGTATGAACGGGTTGTGGAATATGCCCGGAAAATGGATTATTATAATATTACTTTAAATGTATGGAGTCTTAATGAAAATGCAATGAAGTTCTATGAAGCAATGGGACTTAAACCTCAGAAGGTGGGAATGGAATTGTTGTTATGATCATAAAGTGCGGTTTGACTTTTTACCATATTATATTTATATTAATTAGTGCGTATTTAATCTTTCAGAAAAAGGTTAAAATTTTATGTCGGATAAAAGGAGAAATATATGAGTAAGCCAATGACTATGACCCAGAAGATTCTTGCGGCTCACGCAGGTCTGCCTTATGTAGAGGCAGGGCAGCTTATAGAAGCCGATCTTGATCTTGTGCTGGGAAATGATATTACCAGTCCGGTAGCCATTACGGAAATGAAGAAAATGAAGGAAAACAGTGTATTTGATAAGGATAAGATAGCTCTTGTCATGGATCATTTTGCACCCAATAAAGATATTAAATCAGCTGAAAACTGTAAATGTGTTCGTGAATTTGCCTGTAAACATGAAATCAGTAATTATTATGATGTGGGAGAGATGGGGATCGAACATGCCCTGCTTCCGGAAAAAGGTCTTACGGTAGCGGGAGATGCTGTTATAGGAGCGGATTCCCATACCTGTACTTACGGAGCCCTCGGAGCTTTTTCAACCGGTGTGGGAAGTACCGATATGGCAGCGGGAATGGTAACCGGTAAAGCCTGGTTTAAAGTTCCGTCCGCAATAAAATTTAATATTACGGGAAAACCATCCAAATGGGTAAGCGGTAAAGATGTTATTCTTCATATCATAGGTATGATCGGTGTTGACGGGGCCTTATATAAGTCTATGGAATTCACCGGGGACGGGATTAAATATCTTACTATGGACGACAGATTTACCATAGCCAACATGGCAATAGAAGCCGGAGGCAAGAATGGTATATTCCCGGTGGATGAATTAACAATAGAATATATGAAAGAACACAGTAAAAGGGATTATAAGATTTATGAAGCGGATGAGGATGCGGTATATGATGAGGAATACACAATAGATCTTTCGGAACTTAAATCCACGGTTGCTTTCCCTCATCTTCCGGAAAATACGCATACCGTAGATGAAATTGAGGAACCGGTTTATATTGAACAGTCCGTAATAGGTTCCTGTACAAACGGCAGAATAGATGATCTCAGGATTGCGGCAAAGGTATTTGAAGGAAGACATGTAAAAAAAGGTGTAAGATGCATTGTGCTTCCCGCTACTCAGAGTATTTATCTTAAGGCCATTGAAGAAGGGCTTATCAAAACTTTTATCGAAGCCGGTGCCATTGTTTCAACCCCAACTTGCGGTCCCTGTCTTGGCGGACATATGGGTATTCTTGCATCGGGCGAAAAGTGTGTATCCACCACAAACAGAAATTTTGTAGGTCGTATGGGTGCCATAGATTCGGAAATATATCTTGCATCACCGGCGGTTGCGGCGGCCAGTGCGGTAAAAGGATACATATGCACACCGGATAGTTTATGATCGGGAAATATTGATTTTTAAGGAGGAATAATATGAATGCTAAGGGTACTGCATATAAATATGGAGATAATGTTGATACGGATGTTATAATCCCCGCAAGGTATCTCGCCATTCAGGATCGCGAAGAGCTTGCGACCCATTGTATGGAAGATATAGACAAGGATTTTGTTAATAAGATCAGTAAAGGGGATATAGTTGTTGCCGGTAAGAATTTCGGCTGTGGCTCCTCAAGAGAGCATGCTCCTTTGGTTATTAAGGTTTCGGGCGTGAGTTGCGTAATAGCGGAAACCTTTGCCAGAATATTTTTCAGAAATGCCATAAATATAGGCCTTCCTATTATAGAATGTAAGGAGGCTTCCGAAAAGATCGATGATAAGGATGAGGTAGAAATTGATTTTGACAGCGGTATAATATATAACCGTACCAAAAATGAGAAATATAAAGGCCAGCCTTTTCCGGAATTTATGCAAAAGATAATAAAGGCAGAGGGACTTATTAATTATATTAATGAGAAAAGTGAATAAAAAGATTTGATCTTAAGCAGACAATTTAAGGTTGTCTGCTTATTTCTTTGCTATTTGCTTTGAAAAGGAGCAAAATAACTTGAAACAAATGTTCGAATGTGCTAGAATCCACATATGCATAAAAAAATTAATAAATATGATTTTATTCTTATCCTGACATTTATAATTATTTCCATGGGTTTTATCATAATTAGGAGTTTAAATACCAAAGATTCCGATAAGGTTTATGTTTACGTGGATGGTAAGCTTAGCTATGAGTATCCGCTGGCTCAGGATATTACGGTAAATATTGAAGGATATAATAAGGGAAGCAATATTTTGAGGATACAGGATGGGAGAGCATGGGTGGAAGAAGCTTCATGCAGGGATAAAATATGCGTTCACAGCGGACAAATACATAAATCCGGACAGTCCATAATCTGTCTGCCCAACAGAGTGGTTATAAGTGTATCAAAGGAGAGAGATGTTGAGTATGATGCGATCACCCGATAATTCAATAGCTTCAAGGGTGTCATATCTTGCTTTGATGACGGCACTTAGCGCGGTATTGGGATATTTGGAGTTGCTTATCCCCATAAATCTGTTTGGGATACCCGGGGTTAAGCTTGGTTTAGCCAATATTGTTTCGTTGATGGTTTTATATTCCTTCGGACCTTTATCGGCTTGTATGGTAGTGCTTTCAAGAGTGATACTGTTGGGGTTATTGTTTGGAAATCCCTATTCTTTTTTGTTTTCTGCCGCAGGTGGATTAATGAGCCTTGCCGCAATGTATGTTTTAAAGAAATCCGGGTTTTTTACAATGACGGGGGTAAGTGCCGGCGGCGGTGTTTTCCATAATACAGGTCAGCTTTTGATAGCCCTGCTGACGCTCAAGGGGATAAGTTTTGTTAATTATTTTCCCGTTTTGGTTATGGCAGGGTGTATTTGCGGAAGTATTATGGGAATTCTCGGCGGGATTATATATGACAGGATCGATCCTTATATTAAGAGAGGGATCATTTGAATCGGAAATATTACGGATTTAATTATCTTATTTTTCGGGGGAGGAACTATGATAGGTTTTTTGAAGGGAATTTTGGAAGCGATTTATGAAGATCATATAGTTCTGGATGTTAACGGAATAGGATTTAATATCAGCATGCCCTTAAGTCAGCTTGATATGCTTTCCCCCATGGGAACGGACATCAAGGTTTATACTTATATGGCTGTACGTGAGGATGCCATGCAATTATTCGGTTTTATGACAAAGGACAGTCTGGATCTTTTTAAGCTGTTGATCCAGGTGAACGGTATCGGACCTAAAGGAGCTTTATCTTTGTTGTCGGCAATGACTACCGATGACCTGCGTTTTGCGATAATGTCCCAGGATGCGAAAACAATTTCCAAAGCACCGGGGGTAGGAAGTAAGACTGCACAAAGGATCATAATAGATCTTAAGGATAAGGTCAGTGTTAAAGATATGCTGAACAGTTATTCCGTTAATTCAATAAGCAATGAGGGAACGGAATTGTCCAGCGCAAGAGCAGAGGCTGTGGAAGCGCTTACTGCATTGGGATACAGTTCCTCAGATGCCTTAAGGGCGGTTAAACAATCGGGAGCTGATAAGGATGCAGATACCGAAACAATAATAAAACTGGCATTTAAACAATTGGCAAAATAAAAAATATAATGAATGATACGGATGTGAAATGGAAAAAAGAACGATAGAAACAAGATTGACACAGGAAGATGTTAAGATAGAAGGTTCCTTAAGACCTCAATATCTTAAGGATTATATTGGGCAGGAAAAGGCAAAGAATACTCTTAAGATTTATATAGATGCCGCAAAGCTAAGGAAGGATTCGCTGGATCATGTTTTGTTTTACGGACCTCCCGGACTAGGTAAAACCACACTTGCCTGTATCATTGCAAATGAAATGGGGGTAAATATTAAGACAACTTCCGGTCCTGCAATTGAAAAACCGGGAGATATGGCAGCTATTTTGAATAATCTTAAAGAAGGAGATGTTCTATTTATCGATGAGATACACCGGCTGAACCGTCAGGTTGAGGAGGTGCTTTATCCGGCCATGGAAGATTATGCTATTGATATAATGATAGGTAAAGGTGCCGGAGCAAAGTCAATAAGGATAGATCTTCCGAGGTTTACCCTTGTGGGTGCAACTACAAGAGCCGGCTTGCTTACCGCTCCTTTGAGGGACAGGTTTGGAGTTATACACAGACTTGAATTCTATACACATGAAGAATTAAGAACAATAATAATGCATTCGGCAAGGATACTTGAAGTTCCGGTGGATAAAGAAGGTGCATTGGAAATGGCAAGAAGGAGCCGTGGAACGCCGAGACTTGCCAACAGACTTCTTAAAAGAGTCCGTGATTTTGCTCAGGTCAGGTATGACGGAGTGATTACCACAGAGGTTGCAAAAGAGGCACTTGATCTTATGGATGTAGACAGGATGGGTTTGGATCATGTGGATCAGAATCTTCTTCTTACAATGATAAATAAGTTTGACGGTGGACCGGTGGGATTGGATACCATAGCTGCAGCCATAGGCGAAGATGCGGGAACCATAGAAGACGTTTATGAACCTTATCTTATAATGAACGGATTTATAAACCGTACGCCGAGAGGACGGGTTGTTACTAAGGTTGCTTATGATCATTTCAATATTTTTTATGAAGAAAAATAAGGCTTTTCCGGCTTGAAATTAAATATTTAAAAATTTTTTGAAAAAAATTATTATTGACCCCGTTTTTTTATTTTATGCCCTCGTAATATATAACAGAGGAGTAAAAAAGCAATACATAATAAAATGATTAAAAACAGGAGGACAATAATATGTTTAAAAAAGAATTAGTTAAGAAAAGTATGGCAATGGTTATCACGGGAGCATTAACTATAGCAATGAGTGTATCGGTATTTGCCGCACCCGGAGGAAATATGGGAGGAATGAGAGGAAATCCTTCGCAGGGAATGCAGTCACAGATGCCCGGTAATTCACAGATGCAGGGAGGCGGTTTTTCACAGGGTATGCAGCCCGCGGGAGCAGGCCCGGAGCAGGAGATATCGGATACACAAAGACCTTCCTTTGAGAACGAAGAAATGCCTGAAATATCGGACACAGAAAGACCTTCCTTTGAAAATGGAGAGATGCCCGAGATGTCGGACACAGAAAGATCTTCCTTTGAAAATGGAGAGATGCCCGAGATGTCGGACACAGAAAGACCTTCCTTTGAAAACGGAGAGATGCCCGAGATGTCGGACACAGAAAGACCTTCCTTTGAAAACGGAGAGATGCCCGAAGCTTTCGGTCAGGATCAGGATGTAAAACAGGGAAAACAGGGAAATGTGAAAGAAATGGGACCTGGCAAGGATATGGGGAAAGCCGGAATGAATACGGAAGATATCCTCAGTGCAGTAAGTGAACTTGAAGATGAGGATGTTAAGAGTAATATAGAAAGTCTGGTCAGTGCATACGAAAGTGCCAAAGAAGCCCTTGAAGCAGCAAAGGATGATGAAGATGCGGATGTTGAGAGTCTAATGCAGGCAGAAAAGGATGCTATGGAAGCTCTCAGAACAGCTCTTGATGAAGCCGGTATAGATACTAAGCCTGAGTTTGAAGAGGGAAAACAGCAGGGTTTTGGCAGAGAAATGGGTAATCCCGGAATAAATACGGAAGATATTCTTAATGCAGTAAGTGAACTTGAAGATGAGGATGTTAAGAGTAATATAGAAAGTCTGGTCAGTGCATATGAAAGTGCCAAAGAAGCCCTTGAAGCAGCAAAAGATGACGAAGACGCAGATGTTGAGAGTCTTATACAGGCAGAAAAGGATGCTATGGAAGCTCTCAGAACAGCCCTTGACGAAGCCGGTATAGATACTAAGCCCGAGCTTGAAGAAGGTAATAAGCCGGAAATGGAAGAAGGAGAAAAACCGGAATTTACGCAAGGAGAGAAGCCTGAATCCGAAGCCGGTAATATGCCGGAGGTTCCTGAAAGATCGGATAATACAGATAACGATAATACCCAGTCCGGGATCGGTGAAGATGAGGAAATGAATAATCTTTTCGAAAGATTTACCAAATGGTTTATGTCGGTATTTTCAGGTTTTAATAAGTAATAAATTTTAGTAGTTTAAATTATATATCAGTTTGAATTAAATATAAATGATACCCCTTGACCGGATACCCCATTCGTTTGTTTGGAATGGGGTATCTGTTTATATATATAAATTTTATGATTATATATAAATTTTTAAGTGACAAAGCCGAAATATTTGATATAATAATATAAGTTAGGTAAATAGTATTTACCGTAATTCATGTCATAAGAAAGGGGAGCGAAAATGACAAGACTAAATTTAATAAGGGTTATGACTTTTTTGGGGGTAGCTATGATAGGATTATCAATCCCTAAAGCAGTCAGCGCAGATGCATTGCCTTGTACGGTTATGTATCTTGAACAGGCAAAGACAGTTCAGACGAAAGCTGTTGCCGATTTAAACGAAGCCAAGGCCGCTTTAGCGGCAACTCAGGCGAAGGTGGATGCATTTGTTGCGTCGGGAAATGTTACTTCTGCGGAATATTTTGCAGCAGCAAATGAATTGCTTGCCGCAAAGGGTAATGTAGAAGCAAAGCAACAGGCATTAAGCAGTGCTAACAGTTTTGTAAGCGATTGTCAGTCAAAATATGCGGTGGAAGATAATGCTGACAGGTCTTATAAGGCATTACAGGATCTTAATGTTGTGCAGGCTGCAAAGCTTGAATATGATAATGCTCAGAATATTGCCAATGCAGCAGCGGTTGTTGTTAATAATACCAAGGCTGCCATAGCAGCATACCAGGTTCAGTTGGCAACTTCTCCGGCAGTTCAGGCTCAGATTGATACGCTTAATGCTCAGCTTGTTTTACAGGAAGCTGATTATAAGGCAAAACAGGCAGTTGCCGATCAAAAGAAACAGGTATATCTTAATTCACTTAATTCAAATTATGCTGCATACAATAAGTCGGCTATTGATTATATATATAATCGTGATATGATGAGAAGCCATACGGTAACGGATCTTAATAATGATGGTGTAGTAGACGGAAATGATTACTTTATAGGTGTACAATATGTTCAGGATGGTTCAAAGTCAGAACCTTTATACAGACAGGATCATTATTTGGAAGAAGAAAGAAGCCTGCATCCCTGCTGGCATATTGAGAATTCTGAGGTTTATCATGTACCTGTGTGGGTATACAATTAATTACGGGAGTTGATAGTATGTCTTCAAAAAATGATATTGAAGTTGTAATTGGTGGTAAGGTGATCAAGCTTGTAGGATACGAAAGCGAAGAATATCTTCAGAAAGTAGCGGCCTATATTAATGGTAAGCTTGCCGAGTATGATAAAGTTGAGTCATTTAAGAGACAGCCGGTTGATATGCAGAATGTTCTTATTCAGCTTAATATAGCGGATGATTATTTTAAAGCAAAAAAGCAGTTGGATGAGCTTACCGAAGAAGTGGATTTAAAGGATAAGGAACTGTATGATATTAAGCATGAATTGATTGCTGCACAGATCAAATTGGAAAGTAAAGAAAAGATGATAAGAGATTATCAAAAAGAAATTACTAAAGCATAGTGTCAAGGGCTGTCAATGACAGCCCTTATTTTATTTATGTAAAATTCAAACAGGATATGAGAGAGACTAAAAAAATAGAATTATTGTCACCTGCGGGTGATATGGAATGTATGACAGCTGCATTTAAAGCCGGAGCCGACGCGGTTTATCTTGGAGGTAATAAATTCGGTGCACGGGCATATGCCTCGAATTTTTCTTCCGAGGAGCTTCTTTGCGCTCTTGATCATGCTCATTTGCGCGGTAAAAAAATATATCTTACGGTTAACACATTATTAAAGAATAATGAAATAGAGGAATTATATGACTATATTTCTCCTCTATATGAAAATGGATTGGATGGAGTTATAGTACAGGATATAGGAGTGATAGATATATTATCGGAATTTTTTCCTGACCTGTCGCTTCATGCCAGTACCCAAATGGCAATAACGGATTCGGAAGGGGTAATGTTGCTTAAGTCTCTTGGTATCAGCAGGGTTGTTCCCGCCAGAGAATTAAGCATAAAGGAGATTAAGGATATTATCGGTAAAACCGGTATGGAATTGGAATGTTTTATACATGGTGCTCTGTGTTATTCTTATTCGGGAAAGTGTTTATTTTCAAGTTTTGTGGGTGGAAGAAGCGGTAACCGCGGAAGATGTGCCCAACCATGCAGACTTCCGTATGATAATAAATATTTATTGAGTGCCAGAGATATATGTACGATAGAAATCATTCCGGAACTGATCTTGGCCGGGATTTCATCCTTTAAAATTGAAGGAAGAATGAAATCACGGGAATATGTTGCCGGAGTTACCGGAATATACAGAAAGTATATAGATAAATTTTATAATGATCAGGATAATGAATATGTTGTAGATAAAGGAGATATGCAAATACTGACGCAAATGTATACCAGAAGCGGACATTGTCAGGGATATTATCATTTAAGAAACGGTAAAGAGCTTATTACGTTAAATAAACCTTCATATAATACCGTTGATCCTCTTGCGGCAGCTAAGGTTTATGAAAAATATACGGATATAAATGATAAACTTCCCGTAAAGGGCATTTTTACCGCTTTTGCGGGACAGCCTTTAACCTTCACGGTTGAGTATAAAGAATATAGCGTTACATACAGCGGGCAGACAGTTGATGAGGCGGATAATAATCCTGTAAATGAAGAAAATATCAGAAAGCATTTGTCAAAGTCGGGAGACAGTGATTATTATTTTGAGGATATTGATATATATATTGGTGATAATATATTTATGCCTGTTTCTGCATTGAAAAAGGCCAGAAGGGAAGCCTTAAAAGAATTAACCGGAGAAATTTTAAATAACGGAATTTCGGAATCCGAAAATAATTATAGCATTAACAAAGACCGGATGTTTATAAAGAAGGATAAAATAACATCTTTAAATTCAAAAGATAACTGGAAAATGAATATTAATTGCTATATAAATAAGCTATATATGTTTAATACCGTTATTGAATATGATTTTATTGATGTGATCACTATAGATATTAATGAATTTACGGAGGTTTTAACGGGAGAAGAGCACAGATCATATGTAGATATAAATAAATTAAAGAGTAGATATGATAAGATTCGTTGCTCAGGCAGAAAAATGTATTTATCATTTCCGGACATTATCAGAAATGATTATTTTTCAAGGGTGGAGGGCATAGATAAAATCCTATCCGCAGAACTTTCGGACGGGTGTGTTATTGATAATTATGAAAGCCTTTATTATCTTATAAAAAACGGATATAAGGGCAGGATCCTTTCCGATATACATTTATATGCATTAAATAACCGGTCTGTAAATATATATAAAAATCTGGGAGTTGATATAATAACGTATCCTCTGGAATTGAATTCCGGAGAATTAAATGATCTTTTGATCGATAATGGTGAAATGATCCTTTACGGATATATGCCTATGATGATAAGCGCCGGATGTATAAAAAAGACTACAGGAAAATGTGTAAAAGATAACGGCATCTCATATTTTAAGGATAGATATAATAACACGTTTGCTGCTGTGCGTAATTGTAATGAGTGCTATAATACAATACTGAATTGTGTTCCCCATATGATATCCTTGAAAGAAATCCCCAAAAAGGTAAGGCCGGTTTTGGGAAGGATACATTTTACAATAGAGGATTTGAGTTCGATAGTTAAAGTATTGGATTATTACAGGGATTCACTTTCGGGCAAAGAAATATCCAAACCTGATATTGATTTTACAAAGGGACATTTAAAACGTGGAGTTGAATAATTGAAGGTAATATTTTTGACGTTTAATAAATACATAGAGCTTGTTCTGATGGCGGTATATACTATCCAGTGTTTTTCTGTTTTCAGATACAGTGATGAAAAGGACAGAAACGGAATATATATACGTCAGGATGTAGGCATGGCATTGATCTATTTTCTTTCGTTTCTTCAGCTGTATCTTCAGATGATGGATATTAATGTTATAAGATTCTATATAATAACACAGCTTTTATTTTTGTGTGTTATTTTATTGTTCAGACTGTTATATCCAAAGGCAAATAAGCTTCTTGTTAATAATATGTGTATGCTTATAAGTATTGGATTTACCATACTGGTAAGATTGAATTTTCAAAAAGCAAAAAAACAGTTTGTTGTTGTTTTGATCTCTTTTGTTCTGGCCTTTGTCATTCCTTTAATTCTTAAGACCTTCAACAGACTCAGACGTTTTTATCCATTGTTTGCGTTTACGGGTATTGCGGCTCTTTCTGCGGTGCTGTTTTTTTCATCTGCCATCAATGGCTCTAAATTAAATATTAAAATCGGCGGGGTATCGTTTCAGGCTTCGGAATTTGTGAAAATAATTTTTGTTTTTGCAATAGCCGGAATACTTACCTGCGTAAGATCGAATAAAAGGATCCTCATATCCTGTATTGTGGCAGGTCTGCATGTGTTGCTGCTGGTTGCCTCCAAAGATCTTGGAAGTGCTGTTATTTTTTACATTGTATATATTGTTATGCTTTTTATTGCAACCGGCAGAATGCGTTATTTTTGGGGCGGTTTAATGGGTGCCGGTTTATTCTCGGTAGTAGGTTATTTTATGTTTTCACATGTAAGAGTAAGGGTTGAAGCCTTTATGGATCCTTTGGGTACTATTGATAATTCCGGTTATCAGATAGCTCAGTCACTGTTTGCCATCGGTACGGGGGGATTTACGGGGATGGGACTTTATATGGGAGTACCCAACAGGATCCCCGTTGTTGAGGCGGATTTCATATTTGCGGCCATATCGGAGGAATTCGGAGTGTTATTCGGAATCTGTATGGTTCTTATCTGTGTCAGTTGTTTTGTAATGTTTATGAATATAGCAATGCGTTTTAATGATATGTTTTATAAGCTGGTTGCTGTAGGGCTGGCAGTCACTTACGGTTTCCAGGTGTTTTTGACCATAGGAGGAGTTACAAAATTCATTCCGCTTACAGGGGTGACTTTACCTTTGGTAAGTTACGGAAGTAATTCCATAATGGTTTCGCTGATCATGTTTTCTGTTATTCAAGGGCTTTATGTGTCTGTAAAAAGTATGAATGATGAAGATAATAAAAAGAAAGCTAAGGATTAAGGAAAGATGAGTAAGAAAAAGTCAGAACATAGTATAATGGAAAATTTGGATGATGAGGAAAAGACTATTGAAAGGACCAATAAAAATATTGTTTTGATCACCATTTTTTTTGTGATCCTGTTTTTGGCACTTATCTGTTATTTATTTTATTTTACTGCGTTCAGGAGTGAAAGCTTTATAAATAATTCTTATAACAGTAAGCGAACAGAACTCATCGCAAAGAGAATAGTCAGAGGAAGTGTTCTTTCCAGAAACGGAGAAGTTCTGGCCCGAACCGTTATCAAGAATAATGAGGAGATCCGAGAATATCCTTACGGCCGTTTATTTGCGCATGCAGTGGGTTTTAGCTCCCAGGGCAGTATAGGTGTTGAATCCATAGCAGGTTTTACCATGCTTACATCAAATGATCCTGTAATGCTGAGATTGCGGAATGATATTAAGGGAATAAAGAATAACGGTAATGATGTGGTCACTACCCTTGATGTTGGTCTGCAAAAATGTGCATATGAGGCAATGGGAAGTAATAAGGGCGCGGTGGTAGTAATGAATGCTAAAACCGGTGAAATCCTTGCGATGGTGTCAAAGCCGGATTTTGATCCTTCGGATGTTGTAAAATTACAGGAAAGTATAGATTCCGGGGATAAAGATACACCGTTTGTAAATCGTGCCACCTTGGGACTTTATCCACCCGGATCGACTTTTAAGATCGTTACCGTGCTTGAATATATCAGAGAACATCCTTCATATGAAGATTATGAATATGAATGTAACGGAAGATTTGAAAATGAGGATGTGAAGATCAGTTGCTATCATGAACAGAAGCATGGGAATCTGGATCTGAAATCAAGCTTTGCAGAATCCTGTAATTCATCTTTTGCAAATATAACATCAAAACTGGATACAAAAAAGTTTAATGATACCTGTAAACAATTACTGTTTAATTCAAAGCTTCCCTGTCCTTTCAGTTATAAGGAAAGCATTGTTGATATTGGAAGGAATACGAAAAAATCAGAAATAATTCAGGCAGGTATAGGACAGGGAAAAACCATGGTTACTCCCATGCATATGGCTATGATCACTTCTGCTATCGCAAATGAAGGAGTTTTGGTAAAACCATATATAATCGATTCCGTAAAAAGCAGTAAAGGTTATACTGTGCGGGAATATACCGAAAAGGAGTACAAAAGACTTATTACGAAGGAAGAAAGCGATATTCTGAAAGAATTCATGACTGAAGTGATAAATTCCGGAACGGGTACAAAATTAAAGGGGACACAAGGATATGATGTAGCAGGTAAAACCGGCTCGGCGGAATTCTCGGAGGATAAGAAAAAAAGTCATGCCTGGTTTACCGGATTTGCTCCTGTTGATGAACCTCAGATAGTTGTTACGGTTCTGGCAGAAGAGTCCGGTACCGGCGGAGAAGTGGCAGCGCCTATTGCCGGAAAGATTTTTGAAGAATGGTTTAAACGCTAAAGGGATTATAAGAGTTTAATGATCTTTAGTGTGCTGTCTTTTGAAAGATCGGTATATGTATTTTCCCTTTTCAACATAGGACGGGTAATGGTATCTTTATTGATCATAACAATGGTATATTCAAGACCGTTGTTTAGCTGACATTCCTTACCTACATATTCCTCCGCAATCCGTTCCATAAAAGGAAGACTGTAAGCCGGATTAAAATGGCTGCCGGATTTTTCTTCCAGCATTTCAATTACGGCAAAGGGAGACAGGGGTTCTTTTCCGGGTTTATAGGAAGTGATCTTTTCATATTGATCAAGGATTGATATGATCCCGGCGAATTTGTTTATTCTTGCGGCCGGAAGTCTTTGAGGGTATCCTTTTCCGTCAAAGCGTTCTTTGTACATTAATGCGGCCAGTTTTATATTAATGTCCATTGGAAGGTTCTGTATAATGTTGTAACTGTGAACGGGAATTGTCATAAGTAATGAACGTTCTTCTTTGGTTAATCCGGTTTCTTTTTGGACCAGTTCTCTTTGTAATTTAAATTTGCCTATATCGTAATAGAAGGCACAAAGAGTCAGGAGATTTATTTCCTCATGATTTAACAGAAAACATTTACCGGTATATTTGCATAACAAAGCCACATTGAGGGAATTGGTATATAAAGGATCATAATAAGTATCCATCTGTATTTTAAGCATATCCATAAGGGAAGTAACGTTTTTTTCAAAAGGCAGAAATATGTTATCTACAATTTTTAATATATACTCGTTATCCGGTATTATCTTCTTATATATAAAAGAGTCAATTATTGCCTTATAAGAGTTGAAACTTGTCTTATATAAGGTTTCGAAACGCTTAAAAGCTTTTCCGTTTCCGATCTTTTCGTAATAATCCAGCTTGTTGATATTTGACTTCTTGATATTTACACACTTAACGGAACTGATCAAAAGCTTCTGTATGATCAGTTTATCAAGTACCGTATCTTCTTCCACAAGAAGATTTCCTTTGTAATCGGTTGTATCCTCGGCTACGATCATTCCGGGTTTTAAAGCAACGGTTGCTATAAGTTCCATTTTTTTTCCTATTATCCGGCGATAATTAATCCGGCTGAGTTCACAAGGTTTTCGCTTTTTGGGTTAAATTAAGTTATAATGCATATGATAAGTATAAAAAATATAATAAAATTTTGTCAACAAAAAGATGGAAATTGATTTTTATAATGACTACAAATCCGGGGACAGCTATGCTATAATTAAACACAGTGTTTAAATAAATGGTTGGAGATAATATGATCAGATATATAAATGATCTTTTTCTTACGGAAAATACACAAAAGAATCTTGAGAAAATAAAAAGAAAACTCAGGCTTGGAACAGGAATGAGCGGACTTTACTTTATCCTTCTGTCTTCCAACGAAAAGGATGTTTTTGATATAGTGCCTGCTCCGGTTTTTAAACAAAGAAGATTTAGGCACAGGGATCATATTGTTGTAGGAATAAGCGAAAGCATGGATGAAGTGTATAATATGGTAGGTAGTATAGTATCGGATCATTATTTACGTACCGGAAGTTATACCGGTCTTAAAAAGGATTTTATGGAATGTTATTTGAATTCAGATACGAAGAAATAATGGAGACTATAAGATGGGGACATTGTTGTTAATCCTTAAAATTATAGGCATTATACTTCTTGTTGTTCTGGCGGTAGTCTTTATTATACTTTTTCTTATTCTTTTTGTACCGATACGGTATAAAGGCAAGCTGTTAAAGGAGGATGGGGAGGATAAGCCGGTATATGCATCAGCCGTGGTAAGCTGGCTCCTTCATATAATAAGTGTTACCTATGAATATCGGGATAAAGCCGGGGTTACTGTAATAAAGATATTTGGAATAAGATTAAGGTCAAGGGAGGAAAAAGTACAGAAGAAAACGGAGAAGGATTCAAGAAAAGAAACAGAAGATATTACACTAAAACCCATAAGAGATGAAGGCAAGACTCATTTTTATACGGAAGAGAATGTTAACGGAACCGACATAAGGGTTCCGGCAGATGAAGAAGAAAAAACAGAAGAAGAAAAAATCAAAGAAGATAAAATAGAAGAAGAAAAAAGCATTTCCGACAAGGCCGGTAATAAAACCGGCTTTGCAGATAAGATAAAGGCTTTTGTGGATAAACTTAAAACCGGATGGTCGGAATTTTGGAAGAAGGTGGAAAACATTAAATCCAATGTGGACAGCCTTACAGAAAAAATTTCATATTATCAGAATGCTTTATTTAATGACTCGGTTAACAGAGAAGCAGTCGGATTGATTATAATAAAGTTAAAAAGATTAATTAGAGCGGTAAAGCCCAGAAAAACCGGAGGATTTATAGAAATCGGTATGGAGGACCCGGCGGATATGGGTAAGATACTTGCAGCATCGGCTATGCTTTATCCGGTATACGGAAAAAATATAGAAATAAGATCGGATTTTGAAAACAAGGTATTGGATTTTGATGTTTGGTTTAAAGGCAGAATATATTTATGTGTTATTGTTAAGGTTGCATTGCAGTTATATTTTAATAAGAAAGTAAGGCGGTTTATACGTATAATGAGGAGGAGTGCTTAATATGGCTAATAGTTTTAACGAAGTAGTTGATTCAATGCTTAAAGGAATGGATGGTTTTCTGTCCAGCAAGACGGTGGTGGGAGAACCAACAGTAATTAGTGATACGATACTGGTACCTTTTGTAGATGTTTCCTTTGGAGTAGGGGCAGGAGATTTCAGAGGTGATAAGAAGGTAAACGGTGCAGGAGGGCTTACGGGTAAGATGAGTCCTTCGGCAGTGCTTGTGATACAGAATGGTACGACAAGACTTATTAATATCAAGAATCAGGATGGCTTTACAAAAATTCTCGATATGGTTCCGGATATAGTAAATAAGTTTGCAGCTTCAAAGGATAATATTTCCATAAGCGATGATGAAGCCGTAGATGAAGCTTTTGGAGAGAACAAATAAAAAATTATGTAAATCTTTAAAATTTTACTTGCAAAAAATAACAAGGTTATTTATAATACAGTATATAGTGCTTCGAAGGGGAAGAAGACCACTATGTGTTGTTGAAGGGATTATAAATAAAGGGGAAAAAAATGGATATTGCACAGAATATTTCTGTAGAAGACATGGCTTCCATAAAGTTATGGCTTCTGCAAGAGAGCCAACGGTTGGAATATGCCAGAAGATCCTTTGAAAAGGAAAAAAGTGAATTCGAAGAAAAAAAACAGCAATTCGAAGATGAAAGGCGTATTGTAATGGCTTCTGTCCAGGAACAGGCCAGGAAGACCGAGCTCGAAGCCAAGAATCTGGCTACCGAAAAAATCCTGTTTAATCAGAAACTTGAGATCCTTGAGGGAGGATTCAGAAGCTTATGTAAGGAACGGGAAGAGTTTGAAACCGAGAAAGAAAAGTATCGGGGACGTTTTGCTGCATCCGGATCCGGTCATCTCGGAAGTTCGGTGAATGTGTCGGCATATCAGGCCGGTGTATTTTTTAATGGTGTTGATAATGTATTGGCGCTTAAGAAAAGGTACAGAGATCTTCTTAAGATTTTTCATCCGGATAATATGGATGGAGATAATGAGACAGTACAGGTTATAAATGAGGAATATGCAAAATTAAAGGAGCAGTTTTGACTGCTCCTTTTGTGTGTTTATTATCCATAATAAATATTTTTGCAATAAAAAAACTGCCGAAGCAGTTTAATTATCATCATAACCGATCATGCACGCTCTACTCTGCCGGATTTAAGGCAATTTGTACATACATGAAGTCTCATAGGTGTTCCGTTCACCTTGCATTTTACTCTTTTTACATTTGCATTGAAAATTCTGTTTGATCTTCTATGTGAATGACTTACATTGTTACCAAAATGAACGCCTTTTCCACAAACATCACACTTTGCCATGGGTCGCACCTCCTTAATTTAGCCATTATTATACTCAAAATCTGATACTCACAACAGAAATCATTCTAACACTTGTTTTATATAAATGCAAGGGGAAAAAATAAAAGAATTAAAAAAGAATAAAAACAAAGTTTTCATTTTGAACTAAACAGTGTATAATATGAGAGTCTATGTAATAAATTTATTATAAGGAGGGGCATTCATGAAGGGTTACATTAAAACACAGGTTGGAAATGTAAGTATAGATACAGAAGTTATAGCACAGTATGCAGGTTCGGTTGCGGTTGAATGCTTTGGTATCGTAGGTATGGCAACTGTAAATGTTACTGACGGGATTGTTAAGCTGTTAAAAAAAGATAAGCTTACCAGGGGTATTAATGTGGTTTTGAAGAATAATCAGCTTACACTTGATTTTCATGTTATAGTTGCTTACGGAGTAAGTATAAAAACCGTATGCGATAATCTTATCAGTAACGTAAAATATAAAGTTGAAGAGTTTACCGGACTTGATATAGAGAAAATTAATATCTTCGTTGAAGGTGTTAGGGTAATTGATTAAGGAGGATTTAAGGAAGTGGATTCAAATGTTATCGACGCCAAGACACTCTCAAAAATGTTCCTGACGGGAGCAAAATCATTAGAGGCTAAGAAAGCATGGATAAATGAATTGAACGTTTTTCCTGTGCCTGACGGTGATACGGGAACCAATATGACGCTTACTATTATGACAGCAGCCAAAGAGGTTGCGGTTATGGGCAGAATAGAAATGGAGCCTTTGTGTAAAGTTATAGCTTCAGGATCATTAAGAGGTGCAAGAGGTAATTCCGGGGTTATATTATCTCAGCTTTTGAGAGGATTTACAAAGGGAGTACGCGATAGTGAGTTTATTGATATCCCTTTACTTGCCGTTGCCTGTAATAAGGCGGTGGAGACTGCATATAAGGCAGTTATGAAGCCTAAGGAGGGAACAATACTTACAGTTGCCAGGGGTATTGCTGAAAAAGCAAGTGAATTAAGTGATAAGACTGAAGATATGTCTGTATTTCTGGAGGAGCTTGTCAAGGAAGGCGAAGCTGTATTGTTGAAAACTCCCGATATGCTTCCTGTACTTAAGCAGGCCGGAGTTGTGGATTCCGGAGGACAGGGACTTATTGAGATAATAAAGGGTGCTTATCAGGCTTATTTAGGTAATGAAATCGTATTTTCCGCACAAGAAGAGGAAATGCCGGGGATTACTTCTCAAAAAGGTTATGAGGTTCAGGCAAATTTTGAGATAAAATATGGATATTGTACGGAATTCATTGTAATGCTGGACAAGGTTTTTAATGCCAAGAATGAAATTGATTTTAAAAACTTTCTTGAATCTATCGGCGATTCCATCGTATGTGTTGCGGATGAGGATTATGTAAAAGTACATGTACATACCAATGATCCGGGGCTTGCAATACAAAAGGCGCTTACTTACGGTCCTCTTACAAGGATAAAGATTGATAATATGAGGGAGGAACATCAGGAAAAGCTGTTTAAGATTTCCGCAAATGCTCAGGGGAAGACCACTTATGTTGAAATAAAAGAAGAAAGTGAAAAGGAAAAGGAGGAAAAAGACACAGATACTTCTGAAACGGAAGGTAAAGAAAAGTCAGTTTCTTCCGATGATATGCATGAGATCACTTTGAAGAAGAAGCCGGCGGATTTGGATATACCATCGGATAATACGGTAAATAAAGGCGATCGTAAAGATATCGGATTTATTGTGGTTTCCATGGGAGAGGGTCTTGACGGTATTTTCAAAGGACTTGGAGCGGATTGTATAATAACCGGCGGGCAGACAATGAATCCAAGTACGGAGGATATGATAAAAGCTGTAAATGATATTGATGCCGATAATATTTTTATTTTACCCAATAACAAGAATATTATAATGGCAGCAAATCAGGTTAAGTATATGATCGAGGATAAAAAGATATTTGTTATCCCCACAAAGACCATTCCTCAAGGAATAACTGCTTTGATCAATCATACCTTTGATATGTCGGCGGAACAAAATGCCGAGGTTATGATGGAAGTGATCAAGGATGTTAAGACGGGGCAGGTAACCTATGCGGTTCGCGATACTGTAGTTAATAATATTGAGATCAGGCAGGGTAATATAATGGGAATCGGTGACAGGGATATTCTTGCCGTAGGAGATATTGTTGAAGATACCGCCATTAAGATGCTTGAACGCATGGTTAATGAAGAGTCTGAATTAATAAGCATTTATTATGGGCGTGATACAGACGAACAGGATGCCGGAGATTTCTTGAAAAACGTGGAAGAACGTTTCCCTAAGTGTGATGTTGAAATGCATTTTGGCGGACAGCCTATTTATTATTATATTTTATCGGTTGAATAGTAATGGATATTAAAGAAGATATTATAAAGCTTAAAGGAATTGGTGAAAAAACAATAAAGTATTATCATAGGGTCGGCATATTTACATATGGCGACCTTATGTATTATTTTCCCAGAGACTATATTAAGTATGAGCAGGCATCAAAACCCGTAGATGATAATATAGGCACAAAAGTATATGTAAAAGGAAGGATAGTTTCGGGTCCTCTTAAAAAAAGAGGAAAGAGAATGATGTTTGTGACGGCAAGGATAGATTCGGATGGAGTTTTGATCGATGCGGTATGGTTTAATATGCCTTATATTTCCAATATGCTTGAGAACGGTAATGAGTATGTGTTTGGCGGAACTTTGTTAAAAAAAGGTTTGTATTTTCAGCTGGAGCATCCGGCTGTATTTAAAACGGATGATTATGACAGGCTTGTTAATACATTGCAGCCAGTTTATCCTTTGACAAAGGGACTGAGTAATAATGCGCTGAAAAAATCCATAACCGGGGTCCTTAAACTTGATAATGATGCTGTTACGGTGGAAGGGGTGCCGGTTGGTAAAGCTCTTAAAGATATTCATTTTCCCAAAAGTGCTGAAGAACTTCATAAGGCGAGGGCGGTTCTTGTGTATGATGAATTTTTTGTTTTTATTTTGAGATTACGTTTACTTAAGGGATTAAATCAAAAAATAATCAATGATTTTAATATTTCGGAATCTTTAAAAGCATATGAGATAATTGACGGTCTTCCGTATAAACTGACGGCTGCACAATTAAAGGCTTTTAAGGATATAGAGAAAGACCTTATGTCAAAACATCTCATGAGCAGACTTGTACAGGGGGACGTGGGCTGCGGAAAAACAATTGTTGCATTTCTGGCCGCAATTACGGTTGTTGATAGCGGCTATCAGTGTGCGATAATGGTTCCTACAGAGATTTTGGCGCAACAGCATTATTCTTCACTGGTTTCTTTGTTCGAAGAGCATAAGATCGAAGGGGATATATGTCTTTTGACGGGATCCATGACTAATAAAGAAAAAAAAGAAGTATATAAAAAATTAGAAAACGGAGAATGCTCCGTTGTTATAGGTACACATGCTCTGTTTCAGGAGAAGGTAAAATACAGATCGCTTGCTTTGGTGATCACTGATGAACAGCACCGTTTTGGTGTAAAGCAAAGAGAAACCCTTGTGCAGAAAGGTAATGCCTGTATTCCTCATGTTCTGGTGATGAGTGCAACCCCTATTCCGAGGACTCTGGCGATAATAGTTTACGGGGATCTGGATATTTCTGTGATCGATGAAGTACCGGCACAGAGACTTCCTGTGAAAAATTGTGTAGTGGGTATAAAATTCCGGCAAAAAGCTTATGAATTTATTGAAAAAGAAGTAGAGAACGGGCATCAGGCTTATGTGATATGTCCTCTTGTGGAAGAAAGTGAGGGAATGGATTGTAAGGATGTTGTATCTTATTCGAAAGAGCTTAAAGAGATATTTTCCTCGGGGATAAGGATAGAGGCGCTTCATGGACAGATGAAAGCAGAAGACAAAGAAAAGATAATGAAGGAATTCTCTCAGGGTGTAATAAATGTTTTAGTCAGCACCACGGTAGTTGAAGTCGGAGTGAATGTTCCGAATGCTACAGTTATGATGATCGAGAATGCCGAAAGATTCGGACTGGCCCAATTACATCAGTTAAGAGGAAGGATTGGAAGAGGGGATTCATTGTCATATTGCATATTTATCAATGGTAATGAGAATGAAAAAAGCAAAAAACGTCTTGAAATATTGAACGGTTCAAATGACGGATTCTTTATAGCTTCCCAGGATCTGAAGCTGAGGGGCCCCGGCGATATGTTTGGAATAAGGCAGAGCGGTGAAATGGAATTCAGACTGGGAGATATTTATACTGATTCCAAGATTCTTGAAAGAGCGTCTCAAAATGTTAAGGATCTGCTTATAAATGATCCTAAGCTTGAAAAAAAAGAAAATGCATATATACGTCAAAGATTGTCGGATTTAAACAATTTATCGGATATACATGCATTATGATCAAGATTATATGTAATAATAAGATCAGCTGTTTAATATTTTATTTATGGTTTCGATCGCGGTTTCAGGTTCGTAAGGTTTTTGAATGAAATCAATGGCTCCTATTTTAAGAGCCTGCATAACCTTGTCTTTCTGACCGGCTGCGCTTAACATTACGACCTTTTGATCGGGATTCTTTTCAATTATTCTTTTTAAGGCTTCCAAACCGTCCATTTCCGGCATCGTAATATCCAGGGTTATCAGATCGGGATTTAAATTTTCCAATTGTGCCAGTGCATCTTCGCCGTTACAGGCATTTCCTATTACTTCATATCCGGCTTCCGTTAAAGAACCGGCAAGGATTTTTCGCATTGTTCTTGAATCGTCTACAATAAATATTGAACTCATTATCTACTCCTGTTAGTGTGTTTATTTATTTTATTCAATAGTATAATTGTCGGACAGTATTACAGACATTGTAATAACCTTATCGAATAAATGTAATGGAATATTGATTATATTTTCGGAATTAATAACTCCGTCTCCTATAATGTATTTTGGAGCTACCATATCTATATATATAAAACGGTGGCTTATATCCGTGGCAAACATTCCGTTTATGCAATTTATAAGTTCGCAAATGGAGTCGAGAGAATCGTCGATGTCTGAAATATATTGTTCGCCGGCAAAACCGATGGCGGCACGCATGAGAACATCTGCATTTCCCGATACGGCCAGCAAAAGTGAAAAATCACCGTTGGAAGCCTGATAACAAAGGTTCTCCGTCACCAGCTTATCGCTCATATAAGGTCTTTCGATATATACATGATAATCCACCAGTCTTGACATTGCCCTGATTGCAACGCTTATCAGTTCTTTTGCGTATGCCGGAAGGTCGTACAGATATATCGGAATGATTCTGTCGATATCACAGCTTTTAAAGCTTTCCATATCGGTCAGGGTATAACCGTTAGATTGTTGGAACTCATTAAGTGCTTCCACTATCTGGTTCATGGTAAGGTACTCAAGGTCCACAACCGATTGCACAAAAGAAAGAAAACCATTTCCCTGAAGGGTCAGTAATCTTGAAACCTGATTATCTGTGAGATATCCCTTTTCAACTGCCAGATCACCAAAGCGTTTATCGGTTACAGACTGAAGCTTGTTTATTTCCTCTACCTGATTAGCAGTCATAAGACCTTCGGACTGTGCTATTACACCCAGTCGTACCCGTTTTCTGGCCTGCAGGTCAAATATAGCTTCAAGACTTTCGGGCCCAATACGACTTGTATCTACTAAATAATTGGCCAGTATTCTATCGAACATTGCATTTCTCCTTTGGTATATGTGAAGTAAAACAATTTTCTTTTATTCTACCAAAATTGAGACATAACTTCAATGTATTACTTAATTTGTTTTATAAAAAAAACAACACAAGAATTAGTTGTAAGAAAATTTGTTCGTACAATAATTGGTGTTTTTCCTTGAAAAAATGCATATTTGTGATATAATTAAATTTGTTTTTTGTATATGTTTTTATTAAGGGGAAAATAAATGGCTGGTAAGGTAACATATGATGCAAGCAGTATTACTGTGCTTGAAGGCTTGGAAGCTGTCAGAAAACGGCCCGGTATGTATATCGGAAGTGTTACGACAAAAGGACTTAATCATCTGATTTATGAAATAGTTGATAATTCGGTTGATGAGCATTTGGCGGGATTTTGCAGTGAGATCAAGGTGACTCTTGAAGCTGACGGATCGGCCACCGTAGAAGATAACGGAAGAGGTATTCCGGTAGGAATGCACGAAAAAGGTATGAGTGCCGAACGACTTGTTTTTACAACTCTTCATGCCGGCGGTAAATTTGATGATTCCGTCTATAAAACCAGCGGAGGCCTGCATGGAGTAGGCTCTTCGGTGGTGAATGCATTGTCTCAATATCTTGATATCGAAGTGAGAAGAGAAGGGAAGATTTTTCATGACAGATACAGTAAAGGTATTCCCACGGTGGAGCTTGAAGACGGCTTACTGCCTGTTGTGGGCAGATCAAAGACTACCGGTACCAAGATCAATTTTCTTCCGGATGATACAATATTTGAAAAAACCCGCTTCAAAGAAGAAGACATAAAAAGCCGACTTCATGAAACCGCTTATCTTAATCCGGATCTTACGATAATCTTTACGGATAACCGACAGGAAATCCCCGAAACGGAAATCTTTCATGAAGAAGAGGGAATAATAGGTTTTGTCAGGGATATGAATAAGAATGAAGAGCCTATACATGAGCCGGTTTATTTCAGCGGAGAAGCGGACGGGATAAAGGTCGAGGTTGCATTTCAGTATGTAAATGATTTTCATGAAAATGTATTGGGATTCTGTAATAATATTTATAATTCCGAGGGTGGTACCCATCTTACGGGATTTAAAACCATGTTTACAAACGTTATGAATACATATGCCCGTGAATTATCGATCCTTAAAGAAAAGGATGTAAATTTTACCGGTGCTGATATCAGAAACGGCATGACTGCCGTGATCTCCATTAAACATCCAAGCCCGAGATTTGAAGGGCAAACCAAAACAAAGCTGGATAATCAGGATGCCACAAAAGCTGTTTCGAAGGTAACCGGTGATGAATCCGTAAGATATTTTGACCGTAATCTGGAGGATCTTAAGGCAATATTGGCCTGTGCCGAGAAAGCGGCCAAAATCAGGAAAAGTGAAGAAAAAGCAAAGACTAATATGCTTACTAAACAAAAGTACAGCTTTGACAGTAACGGTAAACTGGCCAATTGTGAAAGTAAGGATGCTTCGAAATGCGAAATCTTTATAGTTGAAGGAGATTCAGCCGGCGGCTCTGCCAAAACTGCCAGAAATCGTATGTATCAGGCAATTTTACCCATACGGGGTAAAATATTGAATGTTGAGAAAGCAACTATCGATAAGGTTCTTGCCAACGCAGAGATAAAAACCATGATATATGCTTTCGGATGCGGCTTTTCGGAAGGCTACGGAAATGATTTTGATATAAGCAAATTAAAGTATGACAAGATCATAATCATGGCAGATGCGGATGTGGATGGTGCACATATTTCAACACTTCTTCTAACTTTATTCTATAGGTTTATGCCGGAACTCATTTATGAAGGTCATGTTTATATTGCCATGCCACCTTTATATAAAGCAATGCCCAAAAAAGGGGATGAAGAATATCTGTATGATGATAAGGCTCTGTCGGAATATCGTAAGACTCATTCGGATTTCCTGCTTCAAAGATATAAGGGACTTGGAGAAATGGATGCCGAACAGCTTTGGGAAACAACGCTTGATCCCAAACGTCGTAAATTAAAGCTTGTTGAAATTGAAGATGCCAGACTTGCTTCAACCACAACGGAAATGCTTATGGGAAACGAGGTTCCGCCAAGAAAGGCATTTATTTATAAGCATGCTCATGATGCTGAACTGGATGTTTAAAACGGTTATACAGACAGAAATGATCAATAAAGATGGAGAATCTGCCGACGGACGGAGGATTTGTACGAACAAAGGGAAAGTTAAATGGATATAAAAGATGAAGAACAGATAATTAAAACCGAATATTCGGAAGTGATGAGAAAGTCATATATTGATTATGCCATGAGCGTTATCATATCCAGAGCATTGCCGGATGTCAGAGATGGACTTAAGCCGGTTCAAAGACGTACTTTATATGATATGTATGAACTGGGTATACGATGGGATCGGCCTTACAGGAAGTCTGCACGTATCGTAGGAGATACAATGGGTAAATATCATCCCCATGGAGACAGTTCTATATATGATGCTCTTGTGGTCATGTCACAGGATTTTAAAAAGGGAATGACACTTGTGGATGGGCATGGTAATTTCGGCTCTATTGAAGGGGATGGAGCGGCAGCTATGCGTTATACCGAAGCCCGTCTTGAGAAAGTTACTCAAGAAACGATCCTTGCGGATCTCGATAAAGATGTGGTGGATTTTATTCCTAATTTTGATGAGACGGAGAAGGAGCCGGAGGTTTTGCCGGCTAAGATCCCTAATCTTTTAATAAACGGTTCGGAGGGTATCGCCGTAGGCATGGCTACCAATATGCCACCTCATAATCTTTCGGAAGTTATTGAAGGCGTTAAGGCTTATATTAAGAAACCGACCATCACTACGGCTGAACTTATGGAATATATTCCCGGGCCGGATTTTCCGACGGGTGGTATTGTGGTAAACAAGGATGAGCTTATTGATATATATGAGACCGGATCCGGAAAGATTAAGATCCGGGGAAAGATAGAATATGAAAAGGGTAAAGCCGGTAAAGGCAGACTTGTGATTACAGAAATACCTTATACGATGATCGGAGCAAATATAAGTAAATTTCTTATGGATGTTGTTGCTCTTATAGATACCAAGAAGACGAATGATATAGTGGATATATCAAATCAGTCCAGTAAAGAGGGTATAAGAATAGTTCTGGAGCTTCGTAAAGATGCCGATGTTGATAATTTGAAAAACATGCTGCTGAAAAAGACAAAGCTTGAAGACACTTTCGGTGTCAATATGCTTGCGGTAGCCGATGGAAGGCCCGAAACTCTGGGTCTTAAAGAAATAATAAGATATCATGTGGATTTTCAACGGGAGATCCGAACAAGGAAATACAGGAATCTTCTTCAGAAAGAGCTGGATAAAAAGGAAATTCAGGAAGGTCTTATAAAAGCCTGTGATGTTATAGATCTTATCATAGAGATATTAAGAGGATCGAAGGATGTCAAAACTGCCAAGGCCTGTCTTACTCAAGGCAAGACGGAAGGTATAAACTTTAAATCCAGAATATCCAAAAAGATGGCGGAACAATTGAAATTCAGTGATCGTCAGGCGGAAGCTATACTTTCCATGCGTTTGTATAAATTAATAGGACTTGAGCTGGAAGCACTTATGAAGGAGCATGAAGAGACTCTTTCAAATATTGAAAATTATAAGGATATCCTTACCAATCCCCGGACAATGGACAGACTTATAATAAAAGAGCTTGACAGTTATAAGAAGGAATACGGAAGAGAAAGAAGAACTGCAATAGAGAATGCCAAAGAGGTTGTTTTTGAAGAAAAGAAGATTGAAGAAACCGAAGTGATGTTTTTGATGGATCGTTTCGGCTATTCAAAAACCGTGGATATTTCGGTATATGAAAAAAACAGGGAAACCATAGAAGCGGAGAATAAATATATTTTCCCGGTAATGAATACGGGCAGGATATGTCTTTTTACCAATAAAGGACAACTTCATTCCATTAAAGTTATGGATCTGCCGCATGGTAAATTCAGGGATAAAGGTATTCCTGTGGATAATGTCAGTAATTACAGCTCCTCCAATGAGCTGATAATCCATGTTGCGGATCTTAAAACCATCATAATGCAGAAGCTTTGCTTCGTTACGGTTAAATCAATGTTAAAGTTTGTATACGGTACGGAATTTGATATAACAAAGAGATCCGTATCTGCCACAAATCTTAATGATGATGATGAAGTTCTTACCGTATTTCCGGTAATAGATGAGAAAAATATTGTATTAAGAACTCGTGACGGATATTTTCTTAAATTTCCTTTGGAGGATATTCCCCTAAAGAAAAAAGGAGCCGTGGGTGTAAGGGGAATGAAGCTTACTTCCAATGATATCATTACCCACGTTTATCCTTTGAAAAATGGGGTTGAACAGATTGTTGAAGTAAACGGCAGAAAGCTGGAACTCAATAAATTGAAGCTTGCCAGGAGAGATGCCAAAGGTACTAAGATCAGAAAATAGATTGATAATGCGATAATGATTTTCAGGAGATCAGATATGAGAGTTATTGCGGGAAGTGCAAGAAGATTACTGCTAAAAACTCCGGCCGGTTATGTGACAAGACCTACTTCGGATAAGGTTAAAGAGACACTTTTTAATATTTTGATGCCATATATATATTCGGACACGGTATTTTTGGATCTCTTCAGCGGAAGCGGTGGGATCGGTATTGAAGCATTGAGCAGAGGCGCCTTAAAAACGGTTTTTGTCGAAAATAATAAGGAGGCTGTTGCTTGTATAAAAGAAAACCTTAAGACCACCCGGTTTTCCGAGGCTTCTTCGGTTATGAATTCAGATGCCCTGACAGCACTTCACAAGCTGGAGGGACAGGAGATTTTTGATATTATTTTTATGGATCCGCCGTATAATAAAGGGTATGAAAGATCGATCCTGGAGTATCTTGCTCATTCGGGTATGGTAAATAATGAGACACTTATAGTTGTTGAAGCTTCAAATGAAACGGATTTTGATTATGTGGCTGAATTGGGATATAAGGTTGTGAAATTTAAAAAATATAAGAATAATTGTCATTTGTTTTTGAATATCAAAGAAAAGGAGACTAAATGAAAAGAGCTATTTATCCCGGAAGTTTTGATCCGGTCACTTATGGACATATTGATATTATAAGGAGAGCGGCTGATATTTTTGATGAGCTTCAGGTCAGTGTACTGAATAACAAAGTTAAAACTCCGTTGTTTTCTGTAGAGGAACGTGTTAATATATTGAAGGAAGTCACAAAGGATATTCCCAATGTCAATGTTGCCAGTTATGATGGTCTGCTTGTGGATTATTGTAAAAAAAATAATGCCGGAGTAATAATAAGAGGGTTAAGAGCTATTACCGATTTTGAATTTGAATTGCAGTTGGCGCAGACAAATCGTAAGTTGGGTGATGATGTTGATACGGTATTTTTAACAACAAGTCTTGAGTATGCTTATTTAAGTTCATCGACGGTCAAAGAGGTGGCGGGATTCGGTGGTGATATAAGTAAATTTGTGCCCCCCTTTATTGCAGAACTTACATATAAAAAATATAATATTAAACGGTAAAGTATATGAGGAGATTATAAATGAGCAGTAAGATTGAACAGATAATTGACGAAATTGAAGATTTTATTGACAGATGTAAATTCCAAACTTTTTCCAGTACAAATATTCTTGTAGATAAAGAACATATGGAAGAACTGCTTAGAGAATTAAGAATGAAGACTCCTGATGAAATAAAAAGATATCAGAAGATCATCAGTAATAAGGAAGCCATTCTTAATGATGCAAAGGAAAAGGCTGAAGCTATGATAAATGAGGCTCAGATACATACCGATCATATGGTAAATGAGCATGAAATAATGCAACAGGCTTATGCACAGGCAAACGCAGTAGTCCAGCAGGCAGTATCTCAGGCTCAGCAGATATTGGATACGGCAACTGCAGATGCTAACGGGATACGAGAGTCGGCTATGAAATATACGGATGATATGCTTGCCGAATTACAGGGAATAGTTAAAACCGCAATTGGTGATGCTCAGTCCAAATACACCGGACTGCTGGAAAGACTCAAAAGCTGTGAAACGGTTATTGATAAAAACCGGGCAGCGTTATATCCTCAGGTGGAATTGGAAAAAGAGATAGCATCATTGGAGGGTACGGCTAAGACGGTAAACAATGATAATACATCTTCGGCTGAAGCCGGTGTAAAAACGGACATGTTAAATAAGTAAATAAAAGGGACCGGAGGCGGTCCCTTTTTGAAAATATTTATGATTTTTAAAAAAATCTAATCCTTTTGTTTGTTTAAAAAAACGATATAGGAAGTGAAAAAATGGGCAAACTTGATAATTTGGAACCAAACAGAGTGTTTTATTATTTTGAACAGATCACATCGATCCCTCATGGCTCGGAGAATACGGCAGCACTTTCTGATTATTGTGCTGATTTTGCCAAAAGGAACGGACTTGAATATGTAAAAGATGAATTTAATAATGTGCTTATACGTAAAGCCGCATCAATCGGCTGTGAAAATGCACAACCTCTTTTGTTGCAAGGTCATCTTGATATGGTCTGTGAAAAAAATTATGATTATGATAATAAATTTGATTTTCAAAAGGATCCTTTGAAAATTGCCGTAATGGACGATTACATATATGCTGTAGGTACAACGCTTGGCGGTGATGACGGTATTGCCGTAGCTTATATGCTTGCAATACTTGAAGACGATTCCATAAAGCATCCTATGCTTGAATGTCTTTTTACTTCGGATGAAGAGATAGGTATGATTGGAATGCAGGCTTTTGACGTTTCACAGCTTCGTTCAAGAAGAATGATTAATATTGATAATGATGTTGAAGGTCAGATACTTGTAAGTTCTGCGGGCGGCAGGAAGGTTAAACTGCGTGCACCGGTAAGATATGTGAATTCTCAAGGGATAATTTATGATATTGTGATTTGCGGCCTTATCGGAGGACATTCCGGTTCTGAAATAGATAAATACAGGGGGAATGCAAATCTTCTTATGGGACGTCTTCTCCATTTCCTTAAAGGAAAGGTTAATTATGATCTTTTTTATTTAAAAGGCGGACTTCAGGATAATGCGATCCCACGAGAGGCTAAGGCATCGGTGGTTATTTCCGAAGATGATATTGTGCGTTTTGAAGATCTTATTACGGAATTTGAGATCAATATTATAAATGAATATCGTAAAATAGAAAATAATATAACCATATACAGTGAATGCAGAGGTAAAGGTGAAGCAGAAGTTTTAACCAAAAAAACAATGGAGAGAATTATCTTCCTTCTGATGACCATACCGGATGGGATCGCTAAAATGTGTCCCGAAGCCGAAAAGATAGTTCAGACTTCCTCCAATGCGGGAATTGTAAGACTTAAGGATAAATATTTTGAAATAATAATAAGTATCAGAAGTTCAATGTCCACTGAAAAGATAGCTCTCAGTGATAAATTGCAATATCTTATTGAGACTGTCGGCGGAACTTTTATTTCCGAAGCCGATTATCCGGCCTGGGAATATAAGGAACGTTCAAAATTAAGGGATATCGTGGTTGATTGTTATAGGGAGCTCTTTAAAAAAGATCCTGTGGTCACAATGATCCATGCAGGACTTGAATGCGGAATCATTTATGATAAAGTTAAGGGAATTGATATTATTTCTTTGGGGCCGGATATTGAAGATATCCATACTCCTAAGGAAAAACTCAGTATCAGTTCGGTTGAAAGAACCTATCGTCTTTTGCTTGAAATAATGGAGAGATGTGTTAATGAGTGAGAAGCTTAGGCTGGATCGTTTTATTAGTGATTGTTGTGATCTGAGTCGTAAACAGGCCGTTCCCGTGATAAGAGAGGGAAGGGTGAGTGTGGACGGAAAGGTTATCAAAGAACCCGGTTTGAAGATTGATGATCATGCGTCAGTTATGCTTGATGATAAAAAACTTGAGTATAGCAGGTTCTGTTATTATATGTTTAATAAACCGGCAGGTTGTGTTAGTGCGGTTAAAGATAAGCTTAGTGAAACTGTATTATCATATCTGAAAGGTGTGCATATTGAGGGACTGTTTCCCATAGGGAGATTGGATAAGGATACAGAGGGCCTTTTGTTTATTACCAATGACGGTAAATTATGTCATAATCTTATATCTCCCCGCAAGCAGGTGGAAAAGGTATATTACGTTGTTTCGGATAAAGAACTTGATGAAAAGGCGTTTAAAGCATTTGAAGACGGAATTGATATAGGAGAAGAGAAGAAATGTCTTCCGGCTGTTATCAAAGCAGTTGATAATATGGATGATAATACCGGGTATGCTTATGAGCTTACCATAACGGAGGGGAGATTCCATCAGGTAAAACGTATGTTTATAGCTGTGGGAGCAAAGGTTATGTATTTAAAAAGAGTAGCTATAGGCGGTGTTTCACTGGATCGGGATCTTGAAAAAGGAGCTTATCGCAGATTGACGAAAGAAGAAATAGAATTATTAAAAAGAGAGTGAAGGATTTGAAGAAGATAAAGGGTGAATGGGGATATATTAATTACCAGCGTAAAAGGATTTTGATCATTACGCTGGTTCTCTATGTTTGTTCTATCGGGATTTATTTGTTTGGGTATATGACGCTTCATACCTCCAAAAGCTTATTTAGCGTGATGGCGGTCCTGGGAATCCTACCCGCAAGCAAAAGTATGGTTAATCTCATAATGTTCCTGCGTTATAAATCCCTTGATCCGAATATATACGAATTATATTTAAAAAATGTAAATAATATTCCCATTATATATGAATTGCCTTTTACAACTTATGAAAAAACATATTTTGTGGAAGCTTTGGTATGTTGTGCGGGAAATGTGATCTGTTATTATGGTCATAAAGATAAAAAAAACATAAATATTGTTAATTTAAAACAGCATCTTAATACGGTACTTAAAAATGATGGGCATAAGGATTATATATTAAAGATATATGATAACAGAGATGAATTCTTAAAAAGGGTAAAAGATATTAACGATCACTTTGATGTAAAAGAAACAGCAAGGGATGAAGGGATTCTTAATACTTTAAGAAGCGTCAGTCTTTGATGGTAAAGGTATTTTATGAAAGAGTTTATTATAAAGGATACGGATGAAGGTTTACGACTGGATAAGCAGCTTTTAAAAATACTTAATAAGGCCGGTTCCGGATTTATTTATAAAATGTTAAGGAAAAAGAATATTACCTTAAACGGGAAAAAGGCATTGGGAAGTGAACACCTTAAAGCCGGAGATGTAATAAGAATTTATCTCAGTGAAGATACTTTTGAAAAATTTTCCGGATCAGGGATACTTAAGTCTGATATTAATGCTAGGTTTAAAGATATTTCGGATTGGATAATATTTGAAGATGATAATATAATGTTGATAAATAAGCCTGCGGGTGTGCTGTCTCAAAAGGCTAAGGATACGGATTTTTCTCTTAATGAGATGTGTCTTTTCCATATGATCGATAATAATGAACTTAATGAAGAAAAACTTAAGCTGTTCACGCCTTCTATTTGCAACCGGCTGGATAGAAACACCTCCGGATTGATCATTTTCGGAAAGACTTATTCCGCAGCTTCTGTTTTGGGAGAGGCTTTAAGATTAAGGACCATAAAGAAATATTATTTGTGTATAGTGAAAGGGCAGGTGTCAACTCCCGGTCTGATAAACGGATATCTTATAAAGAATGAAACTGAAAATAAGGTGACCGTAAAGAATGAGTTTGTTAATGGTTCGCAGAAGGTTTCGTTATCTTACAAACCCCTTAAGGGTTCGTTAAAATATACGCTTCTTGAAGTTGATCTTATAACCGGAAAGTCTCATCAGATAAGGGCACTTATGGCCTATAAGGGTCATCCTTTGCTGGCGGATCCTAAATATGGAGATAAAATTCTAAATAAAGAATTAATAAAGGAATATGGTGTGGAACAACAGCTTCTGCATTCCTTCAGGCTTGTTATGCCAAAGGATCTGCAAGGAGGTATGAAAGATCTTAAAGAAAGAGAATTTATTGCAGATACTCCATGGTATTTTGAACCTTTTATGAAACAGATGAATATAATATATAACGGAGAAGGGTTATGCCGACATGGAACAGCAGGGGACTTCGGGGATCAACGCTTGAAGACCTGATAAACAGAACAAATGAAAAATACCGGGATAATAAGCTTGCATTAATACAAAAAATCCCCACTCCCATAACTCCAATAAATATTGATAAGTCCAATAAGCAGATCACCCTTGCTTATTTCGACAGTAAAAGTACTGTGGATTATATTGGTGCGGTACAGGGAATTCCGGTTTGTTTTGATGCAAAGGAATGTGCAAAAGAAACCTTTGCTCTCGCAAATATTCATAAGCATCAGGTTGAGTTTATGAAGGATTTCGAAATACAGGGGGGAATCGCTTTTTTTTTGATATATTTCTCCAATATGGATATTTTCTATTATCTGAGGCTTTCAAAGCTTCTTGATTTTTGGAAACGGATGGAAGAGGGAGGACGTAAGAGCTTTAGATATGAAGAGCTTGAGGAAGATTATATTATCGATCATAAGCATGGTTATATAGTTCCTTATCTTGACCTGTTAAGTAAGGATATACAGAACAGATAGGGTATTGACAATATTATATATTTTAAATATAATTATCGCCGTGATAGCGTGGTAACACATTAGCACACTAAAGTATAACGGCGGGATCAAGGTGAAAAGATGAAAAAGAAACTAATACATACTCCGGAAGGCGTAAGAGATATTTACGGGGAAGAATTAAAGAAAAAGATAATTACGGAAAAAAAAATAAGTGAATTAATATCGAATTACGGTTATGAAGAAATAGAAACCCCTACTTTTGAATTTTTCGATATTTTTTCCGGAAATATAGGAACAATACCCTCCAAGGAGTTGTATAAATTTTTTGATAAAGAAGGTAACACTCTGGCACTCAGACCGGATTTTACGCCTTCGATAGCAAGGGCAATTTCAAAGTATTTTACCGAAGAGACAATGCCTTTGAGATTTTGTTACAGGGGAAGTACTTTTAATAATACTTCCGATTATCAGGGACGGCTTAAAGAATCCACGGAAATAGGAGTAGAGCTTATCAATGACGGAAGTGTGGATGCGGATGTGGAAATGTTAATGCTTACAGTTGAGCTTCTTAAACGTGCGGGTTTAAAAGAATTTCAGGTAAGTGTAGGGAATCTTGAATTTTTCAAGGGGCTTTGCAATGAATTCGGTATTGATGAAGATAATGAATTACAGCTTAGAGAAATGATCAATGATAAGAATTATTTCGGAACGCAGGATATTCTGGATTCTCTTGAATTAAAGGAGGATGTTAAAGAAATATTCGGACGTATGCCGGAAATGTTTGGGGGTATTGATACTTTAAAGGAAGCCAAAAGCTACGTAACAAATAAAAGATCCATATATGCAATAAGAAGACTTGAAGAAATATATGATCAATTGAAGAAGAACGGTATTGCCGATTATATTTCTTTTGATCTGGGTATGCTCAGTAAATATAATTATTATACCGGGATCATTTTCAGGGCATATACATACGGCAGCGGAGATGCTGTTATTAAGGGAGGCCGGTATGACAATCTTCTCAGTGAATTCGGTAAAAAAAGTGAAGCAGTCGGGTTTTGCATATTGATAGACCAGCTTATGTCAATACTTTCCCGACTTGGGATTGATAATATAGATAAGGTGTCCGAAAGATATCTGATCGCATTTAATGAATCCAATAAAGATAAGGCATATGAAAAAGCTCATTTGTTAAGGACACAGAATAAATGTGTGATCATGATAAATGAGGATATTTACGGAAATGACAGAGTTGCAAAATATGCATCGGTTCATGGTTTTACCATGGTTTTACCATAGATTTTAAAAAGAAACATTTATTTACGGATTGGAGAATTATGAATTATATTACATTTGCTTTGGGAAAAGGAAGACTTGCAAATAAAACGCTTACCCTGCTTGAAGAAATTGGGATAACGTGCGAAGAAATGAAGGATAAAGAAACCCGGAAACTGATCTTTGTTAATGAAGAACTTAAGCTCAAGTTTTTTCTGGCTAAGGGGCCCGACGTTCCTACTTATGTTGAATATGGGGCGGCCGATATCGGAGTTGTGGGAAAGGATACCATCCTTGAAGAAAATCGTAAATGCTATGAGGTGCTTGATCTTGGATTCGGAAAATGCAAAATGTGTGTATGCGGTCCCGAAGCTTCCGCGGAATTATTAAAGCATCATGAAATGATAAGAGTTGCAACCAAGTATCCACATATCGCAAAGGATTATTTCTATAATAAAAAGCATCAGACGGTTGATATTATCAAATTGAACGGTTCCATCGAGCTTGCTCCCATAGTGGGTTTATCGGAAGTTATAGTAGATATTGTTGAAACCGGTTCAACACTTAAAGAGAACGGTCTTAAGGTTTTGGAAGAAATATGTCCCTTATCCGCAAGGATGATAGTTAATCAGGTCAGTATGAAAATGGAAGCTGAGAGGATTAATAAGCTTATTAAAGAGATCAAGGAGAGGTTATGAGAATAGTAAAGCTTACCCGGGAAACACGCACGGATATAATGAAGGATCTTCTTAAAAGAAGCCCTTCTCAATATACGGAATATGAGAATACCGTAAAGGAAATTCTTGAAAATGTAAAGAATAATGGAGACAGGGCTTTATTTGAACTTACATTAAAATTTGATAAATGTAAGCTGAATAAAGAAAATATAAAAGTAACAGAAGAAGAAATAGACGAGGCTTATGATAATTATGATAAAGCTCTTATAGGGGTTATGGAAAGAGCTGCGAAAAATATCAGAGTGTATCATGAAAAACAGGTACAAAACAGCTGGATAGAAACTCGTGAAGATGGTTCTATTCTTGGACAGAAAATCACCGCTATAGAGAAAGTTGGTGTATATGTTCCGGGAGGAAAGGCAGCTTATCCTTCTTCAACGCTTATGAATGTTCTTCCTGCAGTTGTGGCCGGCGTAAAAAGGATAGTTATGGTTACTCCTGCAGGTGAGGATGGGAAAGTCACACCACAGACACTTGTGGCTGCAAAAATAGCCGGAGTTTCGGAAATATATAAGATCGGAGGGGCTCAGGCCATCGGCGCTCTGGCATACGGAACAGAAAGTATACCCAAGGTAGACAAGATAGTGGGTCCCGGAAATATTTTTGTAGCCCTTGCTAAAAAAGCGGTGTTTGGTCATGTGAGTATTGACAGCGTTGCCGGTCCCAGCGAGATTCTTGTATTGGCAGATGAAACTACAAATCCCACATATGCGGCAGCGGATCTTCTGTCCCAGGCTGAGCATGATCAATTGGCATCTGCCATTTTGATCACTACTTCAAAGGAAGTCGCAGAAGCTGTAAGTAGTGAAATTGACAGGTTTACACAGACCCTTGAAAGACGGGATATTATCCTTAAATCCCTGGAAAATTATGGGTATATATTGTTGGCGGATAATTTGGATGATGCTATTGATACCGCTAATGAGATCGCATCGGAACATTTGGAGATACTTACAAAAGATCCTTTTGATGTTATGACAAGGATAAAAAATGCAGGAGCAATTTTTGTGGGAGAGAATTCTTCCGAGCCGCTGGGAGATTATTATGCAGGGCCGAATCATGTATTACCTACCAATGGTACGGCAAAGTTCTTTTCACCACTTGGCGTTGATGCATTTATAAAACGTTCCAGTATAATTGCATATTCCAATGAAGCCCTTAAGGAAGCTTCCGATGATATAATAGCCTTTGCAAATGCGGAGGGACTTACGGCTCATGCTAATTCGATACGGGTAAGGTTTAATAAATGATCCGGTAAGATATATTTATATTTTTAAGGAGATAATATGAAAAATAGAATTGTAAAGTTAAACAGGGAGACCAGGGAAACAAATATTAACATAGAGTTAAAACTTGACGGCAGTGGAATTGCCGATATAGACACAGGTATCGGCTTTTTTGATCACATGCTTGAAGGCTTTACCAAACATGGTTTGTTTGATATGAAGCTTAAGGTGGCCGGAGATTTAAAGGTGGACGGTCATCATTCCGTAGAGGATGCCGGTATTGTGCTCGGTAATGCAATAAAATCAGCTATCGGAGATAAGAAAGGTATTAAAAGGTACGGGTATATGATCCTCCCCATGGATGATGCTTTGGTACTGTGTGCAATAGATCTGTGCGGACGTCCTTATTTTGAATATGATGCATCCTTTGAAACGGAAAAAATCGGGGAGATGGATACGGAATTGATCAGGGAATTCTTTTATGCCGTAAGCTATAGCGCAATGATGAATCTGCATATAAAGGTTATTTCGGGGGTAAATTCCCATCATATAGCGGAGGCAATGTTTAAGGCTTTTGCCAAGGCGCTTGATATGGCTACGGGTTTTGATGACAGGATTACAGATGTATTGTCTACGAAAGGAACTTTATAATGGAAAAAAAGATGCTTATACCTTGTCTTTATCTTAAGGACGGTAAATTATATGATGATTTTACGGATGTAAATGAAATCAGTGACGATCCTGTGGGATATGCGGTTGATTGTTCAAATTCGGGTGCGGATATGCTTATTATATTTGATCAATCCTATGATGATGATTCTCATGAGGAATCTTTGCATTTGATGCGTATGATAAATAAAAGCATTGATATCCCGGTTATTGGTGCAGGTAATATAAAAAGGGTTGAGGATGTAAAAAAAATCATATATGCCGGTTGTAAATGTGCTGCATTAAATCTGGCAAAACAGGGTAATATCGATCTTATAGAAGAGGTAAGTAAGCGTTTTGATAAGAATAAGATATTTGTTTGTGCGGATGCGGCCGAACAGGTGCTTCAATCTATAGATCTTATACGGGAATATACTACGGGAGTTTTACTTCTGGATGATAATTTGACGGATTCCTACAGAGGCTTAAAAATAATACCTGTTTCTTCAACCGGAAATGAGGAAAAGCTGTTTAATATTTTAAAAAACGATTGTGTTGCCGGAATTTCCGGGAAATATGTAAATGATAATAAGGGAAATCTTCTCGGTATCAAAAGAGAACTTCACGATAAAGGCATTAATACTTGTATTTTCGAGAGTCCCTTCAGTTTTTCCGATTTCAAGACCAATTCCGACGGTCATGTTACTGTAGTTGTTCAGGATAATAAAACCGGTGAAGTTCTTATGGTAGCATATATGAATGAAGAAGCATATTTAAAGACCATTGAGACCGGAATCATGACTTATTATTCAAGAAGCCGGAATGAGTTATGGGTTAAGGGTAAGACAAGCGGACATTATCAATATGTTAAATCCCTGACTGCCGATTGCGATATGGATACCATACTTGCAAAGGTCACTCAGATAGGTAATGCCTGCCATACCGGCAGTTATTCTTGCTTTTTTAATGAAATAATTAAAAATGAATCTGAAGATGTTAATCCTTTAAAGGTCCTTGAAAATGTATATGCAGTTATAATGGATCGGAAAAATAATCCCAAAGAGGGGTCTTATACTAATTATCTGTTTGATAAAGGTATTGATAAGATCCTGAAAAAAGTTGGGGAAGAAGCTACGGAAATTGTTATAGCAGCAAAAAATCCGGATAAGGAAGAGGTAAAATATGAAATTTCCGATTTCTTATATCATGTAATGGTTCTTATGGCAGAATGCGGGCTTGACTGGACCGATATTGTAAAAGAACTGGCTAATCGGTAATATAATTGGTGGTAATATGAGAGAAACCGCATTAAGTGAAGAAATTCTTTTAACCGTTGAAAAACCGGCACGCTATATCGGCAATGAGGTTAACAGTGTCATAAAGGAAAAAGATAAGGTTAAAGTACGGTTTGCCATGTGTTTCCCCGATGTTTATGAAATCGGTATGTCTCATTTGGGCATTCAGATTCTCTATTCCATGTTTAACTCCTTTGAAGATGTCTGGTGTGAACGAGTCTATTCTCCGTGGACAGATCTTCATAAAATTATGAAAGAGAAAAACATACCTTTATTTGCACTGGAATCCCAGGATCCTGTTTTGGAATTTGATTTTCTTGGAATAACACTACAATATGAAATGTGTTATACGAATGTGTTGCAGATACTTGATCTTTCACATATTCCTATATATTCCCGTGACAGAGATGAAAATTGTCCTATAGTTATAGGGGGTGGTCCCTGTACTTATAATCCGGAACCTTTAGCTGATTTTTTTGATCTGTTTTATATAGGGGAAGGAGAAACGGTTTACAGGAAGGTTATCGATCTTTATCTGGAATGTAAGGAAAACGGAATTTCACGGGCTGATTTTCTTAAGAAAGCTTCAAAAATTGGTGGCATATATGTCCCATCCTTATATAAGGTAGAGTATGATGATGAAGGATTAATATCATCTTTTGAACCGATTTATGATGATGTTCCCCAAATTATACATAAAGAGATTGAAATGGATATTTCGGATACATATTATCCGGAGAAACCTATAGTACCGTTTATTAAGGTTACTCAGGACAGGGTTACTCTTGAAATACAGCGTGGATGTATCAGAGGCTGCAGATTCTGCCAGGCAGGGATGCTGTATCGTCCTGTAAGAGAACGGGATGTGGAATTGTTAAAGTCTTATGCTGTAAAAATGCTTGAAAATACCGGCCATGAAGAAATATCATTAAGTTCTCTCAGCTCCAGTGATTATACAAAACTGGAAGAGCTTGTTAATTTCCTGGTGGATTATGCGGAAGAAAAGAAACTTAATATTTCTTTACCTTCATTGAGAATTGATGCTTTTTCTCTGGATGTTATGAGTAAAATTCAGGACATAAGGAAAAGTTCACTTACCTTTGCTCCCGAAGCAGGATCCCAGCGGCTTAGAGATGTTATAAATAAAGGTCTTACCCGCGAAGTTATCCTGGAAGGTGCAAAAGAAGCATTTATCGGAGGCTGGACAAGGGTTAAACTGTATTTTATGCTGGGTTTGCCTACAGAGACCAAAGAGGATATGAGAGGGATAGCAGAGTTATGTAATGAAATTGCAAAGCTGTATTATGAACTGATCCCCAAATCCGAAAGAAAAGGCAGGGTCCAAATAGTTGCTTCCACTTCTTTTTTTGTGCCTAAGCCTTTTACTCCTTTTCAATGGGCGGCTCAGAATTCGAAAGAGGAATTTTTGGAAAAGGCACATTTTGTTAATGATAGTATGCATGAACAGTTAAACAGTAAAAGTATTAAATATAACTATCATGAAGCAGATGTGAGTGTTCTTGAAGGAGTATTTGCAAGAGGTGACCGTAAATTATCCCGGGTTTTGATTGAGGCATATAAGAAAGGCTGTCTTTTTGATGCATGGACGGAAACCTTTAGGGAGACTCCATGGCTGGAAGCCTTTGAAGAGTGTGGAATAGATATGGCTTTTTATACCTCAAGAGAAAGATCTTTGGAAGAACATCTGCCTTGGGATATGATCGATATCGGAGTTACAAAGGATTTTCTGAAAAGAGAATGGATGAATGCGGTGAATGAAACCGTAACTCCTAACTGCCGTGCAAAATGTTCAGGATGCGGAGCCCGAGTTTTTGGGGGAGGCGTATGCTATGAAGGTTAGAATTAAATTTTCCAAAGAAGGTGTTATGAAGTATATCGGACATCTAGATATCATGCGTTATTTTCAAAAACTGCTAAGACGTTCCGATATACCTATCGCATATTCGACAGGTATGAGTCCGCATCAGATAATGTCTTTTGCCATGCCGTTAAGTATTGGTGTTGAAAGTGACGGAGAATATGTTGATATTGAACTTACGGACAGAATAACATCCGCAATCGCAATAGAAAGACTTAATTCCAATAATGTTGACGGTATAAAGATATTATCATTTAAAGAGCTTCCCGATAATGCTGTAAATGCAATGGCCAGCATATGTGCGGCAGATTATGAAGTGAGCTTCAGGAAGGGTTATGAACCTGATTTTTCCTGCATCAGGATACTTGAAGAAATATATGCCGGTGATAAAATTGAAATTTTAAAGAAAACCAAGAAAAGCGAGTCGATAGTGGATATTAAACCCGGTATATTCTCTTTTGAAGGGGATGATAAGATCATTAAGCTTTGCGTTTCCTGTGGCAGTGTTTTAAATATTAAACCTGAAATGGTGCTGGGGGCCGTTTACTCGAAAATGAATTCTGAATTGAATGAATTTGCACTTTTAATCAGAAGAAAAGAAATATATACTGAAACTGAGGGTACAAGAATAAGTTTGAATATGATAGGAGCGGACATATTATGAATGAAAAGAAAATTATACTTACCCGATATGAAAATGCAGTGTTATTTATGAGCACGGATGGTAACAGATCAATTGAATATCAGGTGTTTCGTGAAGACGATGATACGGTTGGTAATATTTATGTGTGTGAGATCAGGGACAGAGTTAAAAGTATAAATGCTTCCTTTGTTAATTACGGGGAAGGACGCACCGGTTTTATCAACTCAATAAAATACAAACAGGGAGAGTTGGTTCCCCTGCAGCTTAAGAAAGCCGGAACGAAGGACAAGGCCCCTGTTTTTTCCGATGAAATATCTATTAAAGGCATGTATGTTGTTATGACAAATGCCAATAAAGATTTTTCCGTATCAAAGAAGCTTTCCGGAGAGAGAAGAAATTCGCTGAAAAGAATATACGGCTCTTTTTTAAGTGATCTTGAATATGGCATCACCCTCCGTACAAACAGTTCGGGAGCAGGTCTTTCAAGTGTTCTTTCGGAAGCGGACAGTATGGCCGGTATTATGGATGACATTCTTTATAAGGCGGAGACGAGAACAGTCGGTACGGTACTTTATAAAGCTGAGAATGAATGGGTAAAGTATTGTTTAAATGCTGCTTCTCCCACACTTGATAAGATAATAACCGACGATAAAGATATATATGAAATTTTAAATAAAGATGTTATTAAATTTATTAAGCCAATTAATCCTAACATAACGATTGGTTTGTATAAGGACAAACTGGTATCTCTTAATAACCTTTATTCAATTAATTCGGGGCTTGAAGAGGCTCTGGAAAAGAAGGTATGGCTAAAGTCCGGAGGCTATATCTATATAGAGCAAACCGAAACATTAAATACTATTGACGTAAACAGTGGAAAAAATGTAGCCAACAAGGATAAAGAAACAACTGTTTTTGAAACAAACATGGAAGCCACGGAAGAGATCTGCCGCCAGATCAGGTTGAGAAATTTAAGCGGCATTATAATAATCGATTACATAAATATGGAAAACGAAGCTCATCTTAAGGCTGTAGTTGATAAACTGAAAGAATTGGCAGAGCAGGATTCGGTTAATACCGTATTTCATGATGTTACGGCCTTGTCGTTGGTGGAAGTTACCAGACAGCGGATAAGAGAACCGCTTAAAGAGCAATTAAGAAAGTGAGGTTTTTCATGGCTGAGCTGTCACCTATGATGCAGAAATATCTTGAGACCAAAGAGGAATATAAGGATTGTCTTTTGTTCTATCGCCTGGGTGATTTTTATGAAATGTTTTTTGAAGATGCAAAGATAGTATCTAAGGAGCTTGAACTTACTCTTACCGGGAAACAGTGCGGAATGGAAGAAAGAGCACCTATGTGCGGAGTTCCCTTTCATTCCGTAGAAGGATATCTTAACCGTCTTATTTCCAAAGGGTATAAGGTGGCTATCTGCGAACAGGTCGAGGATCCCAAATATGCAAAAGGTCTCGTAAAAAGAGAGGTCACAAGAATAGTTACTCCGGGTACCAATCTTGATATGAATTCTCTTGAAGAATCCAGAAATAATTATTTAATGTGTATAACTTATATTGCCGACAGGTTCGGAATATCCGTAAGTGATGTTACAACGGGAGAGTTTTTATCCACGGAGGTGGACAGTGTTAAAAAACTTCTGGATGAAATATATAAATTTACACCTGCCGAAATAATATGCAACGATTCTTTTTTGTTATGCGGCATTGATATCGAGGATTTAAAATACCGGTTAAATGTATCGGTATATCCTCTGGAAGCCTGGTATTTTGATGAAGAATTATGCAATAAAAAGATAAAGGAGCATTTCAAGGTTGATAACGTTGAATGCTTCTTTTTAACGGATGGAGGCTGTGATCTTATAAGTTCCGGTGCATTATTGCAATATCTTTACGAGACCCAGAAAAATTCTCTGTCACAAATAAGAAGTATAAAAACCTATGATGTTTCGGAATATATGATCCTTGATTCCTCAACCAGACGAAATCTTGAGCTTACGGAGACTATAAGAGACAAGCAAAAAAAAGGTTCTTTACTGGGGGTTCTTGACAGAACCAAAACAGCCATGGGAGCAAGAACGCTAAGAACTATGATCGAACAGCCGCTTATTGACATTAAGAGTATAACCGAAAGACTTGATGCGGTATCCATGCTTGTTAAAAATGTTATTATCCGTGAAGAAATACGAGAGTATCTGAATCCTGTATATGATCTTGAAAGATTAATGAGCAGGGTAATATATAAATCCGCAAATCCAAGGGATCTTATAGCGCTGGGTTCTTCTTTAAAGATGTTACCGGCTATAAAACAGCAGTTGGGAGAATTTGATAAGGGAGTTTTAAATGAATTATATAAAGAACTGGATCCCCTTGAAGATTTATATGATCTTATCACCTCCTCCATTGCCGATGAACCTCCTCTTCAGATAAAAGAAGGCGGTATTATCAGGGAGGGTTACAATGAAACCGTAGATGCTTTAAGAATGGCCAAAATAAAGGGAAAAACCTGGCTGGCTGATCTTGAAGCCAAAGACCGGGAAAGAACGGGGATAAAAAATCTTAAGATAAAATATAATAAGGTTTTCGGTTATTATTTTGAAGTGACAAATTCTTTTAAGGATATGGTACCCGAGGATTATATAAGAAAGCAGACCTTGACAAATGCCGAGCGATATACCACTGCTGAGTTAAAGGAACTGGAAGATAATATTCTTAATTCCGAGGATAAGCTTTTCTCACTGGAATACGATCTGTTTTGTGAGATAAGGGATGAGCTGGCGGATAATATTGAGAGGATACAGCAAACGGCAAAGGTCATTGCAAGAGTGGATGCTCTTTCTTCACTGGCTTATGTTGCGGAAAAAAATAATTACTGCCGTCCTTCGATCAATGAAAGAGGGGTAATAGATATTGAAAAGGGAAGACATCCGGTAGTTGAAAAGATGTTAAGTGCGGATATGTTTATTACAAACGACACACATCTTGATAACAGGGAAAACAGGATATCTATTATAACAGGCCCCAATATGGCCGGTAAATCCACTTATATGAGACAGACAGCTTTAATTGTTCTTATGGCACAGATAGGGTCCTTTGTTCCTGCTGCTTCTGCAAATATAGGAATTGTTGACAGGATATTTACAAGAGTCGGTGCTTCCGATGATCTTGCCAGTGGTCAAAGTACCTTTATGGTTGAAATGGCGGAAGTCGCAAATATTCTGAGAAATGCAACTCAAAACAGTCTTCTGATCCTGGATGAGATCGGCAGAGGAACATCCACCTTTGATGGTCTTTCTATTGCCTGGGCGGTAGTTGAGTATATTTCCAATACCAAGATGCTTGGGGCCAAAACATTATTTGCCACTCATTATCACGAGCTTACCGAGCTTGAAGGAAAGCTTAATTCTGTAAATAATTATTGTATTGCCGTTAAGGAGCAGGGAGATAATATTGTATTTTTAAGAAAGATCGTAAAGGGTGGTGCGGATAAAAGCTATGGGATACAGGTGGCAAAGCTTGCCGGAGTCCCGGATTATGTTATTAACAGGGCAAAAGAAATAGTCGAGGAGTTGTCGGATAATGATATTACGATAAATGTTAAGACTATTGCCGAAAAAAAAGAAGAGAAAAAGAAATCCAGAGTTAAACGGCTGGACGAGGTGGATCTTAATCAGATGTCATTATTCGATACCGTAAGAGATGATGATATTATTAATGAGATAAAGGAACTTGATATTAACAATCTTACTCCGATGGAAGCTTTAAACACCCTGAGTAAGTATCAAAATAAGCTTATAAACAGGTGGTGAACCGGGAAATATGGAATCGGGACGTAATATAAATATACTTGATAAAAATACAATAGATAAGATCGCGGCAGGCGAGGTTGTTGAAAGACCTATGTCAGTTGTTAAGGAATTGGTAGAGAATGCAATTGATGCAAAGGCAACGGCAATTACCGTAGAAATTAAAGATGGCGGAATTTCATATCTAAGAGTCACTGACAATGGGTGCGGGATCAAAAAGGATGATGTGAGAATTGCTTTTTTAAGACATGCAACCAGTAAGATAAAAACAATAGAGGATCTTATAGATGTAACAAGTCTGGGCTTTCGAGGGGAGGCCTTATCAAGTATCGCTGCCATATCAAAGGTTGAACTGTTAACAAAAACCGCTGATGAATTTACAGGCACACGATATTGCATAGAGGGTGCTAAGGAACTGAGTTTTGATGATGTGGGTGTGCCGGAGGGTACTACTTTTATAGTACGGCAGATTTTTTATAATACTCCTGCCAGAAGGAAATTTTTAAAAACTCCGCAAACCGAAGGAAGTTATATTTCCGATTATATGGAAAAGGTAATGCTTTCACATCCTGAAATAGCTTTTAAACTGATCGTTAACAATAATACCAGACTCCAAAGTTCCGGGAACGGTGAAATAATTGATATAATATATAATCTGTATGGTCGGGATATGGTGGATGGACTTATACCCATATCGGCTTCCGATGGTGATAATCATATAAGCGGATATATTTGCAAACCTGAGTTATCAAGAGGAAACAGAAGCTTTGAGATATATTATGTAAACCATAGATGCATTCAGAGCACAATCATACGCAGAGCCCTTGATGAAGCATATAAACCTTATCTTATGCTTCATAAATATCCGGTGGTAATATTGTATTTTACTATTTCCCCGGAGCTTATAGATGTTAATGTGCATCCTACCAAAAAAGAGATCCGTTTTCTGGAGGTTTCCCAGCTGTATGATCTTATAGTGGAGAGCATTCGAAGCAGTTTATCATCAAAAGAGCTTATTGTTAATGGGTATGAAAAGGATAATTCTCATGATATGAATATTTCAAAGGAAAAGGTTATGCCGGAACCTTTTGAGAATACTAGCCGTTTGGCATATACTTCCGTTCGTGAAGAAGTAAATGAGGTTAAGCTGCCGGCTTATGTAAAAGAATCCCGGGAATATAATCCGGGGAAAAATGAGAGGCTTAGACACCTTCCGTCATATGTTGAACAGGTAAGTATAAATATTTCCGAAGAACCTGCCGGTAATAATGGAGAAAATACCGAAGACCAAAGTGTATTTGGGTTTAAGGAAAAGCAGTCTTCATCCGGAAAAAAACCTGAACAGTTAACTATGTATGATTATGGCTTTTTAAGCAGGGAAGGTATAAAACATCATCGCATTATAGGGCAGGTTTTTGATACATATTGGATCATTGAAATGGACAATAAGATTTATATAATAGACCAGCATGCCGCCCATGAAAAAGTTAAGTATGAACGTCTGGTCAAACAGTTTCTAAGCGGGAAGGTGAATTCGCAGATGCTTAATCCGCCTATAATAGTAACCTTAAGCAAAAGCGAAGAAGCTGTCATTAAGAAATATGAGGAGAATTTCAAGAAGGTTGGGTTTGAAATAGAACAATTTGGCGGAAATGAATATTCCATAAGGGAAATCCCGACAGAACTGTTCGGGCTTACTGCAAAAGAATATTTTCATGATCTTCTTGATGAATTAATGAATGATAAGCAGTCGGATAAAATAGAGGCAGTTGATCACCGGATAGCAACAATGGCTTGTAAAAGTGCGGTTAAAGGTAATGACAGATTATCCTTTGAAGAAGCGTCAACATTGATCGATGAGTTGCTGACATTGGATAATCCTTTTAACTGTCCTCACGGAAGACCTACGATTGTGGCTTTTACAAAGTCAGAAATTGAACGAATGTTTAAAAGGATTGTCACTTAGGAGTATTTTCGAATAAAAACGAGAATGATAAAAGCGGAGAATACAGGATATAATAGAAAATTAATAATAATCACCGGACCTACGGGAGTAGGGAAGACCGGTCTTTCCATTAAAACAGCCTTAGCTTTGAATGCGGAGATAATTTCGGCGGATTCCATGCAGGTATACAAATATATGGATATTGGGACCGCCAAGATAAATAAAGAAGAAATGAAGGGTATAAAGCACCATCTTATTGATACCATATCTCCGCAGGAGGAATATAATGTATCAAGGTTTAAAGAGGATGCTCAGGCTGCATTAAAGGAAATATATGCCCGAAAGAAACTCCCCATTATTGTGGGGGGTACCGGATTTTATATTCAGGCTCTGTTGTATGATATTGATTTTACGGATAGAGCACAGACTTCATATCGTAAGGAGCTTCTTGATATCGCAAAGCTTAAAGGAAATGAATTTCTTTTTGACATGCTGAGAAAATGTGATCCCAAAGCCTGTGAATATTTACATTTTAATGATGTTGCAAGAGTGAGCAGGGCACTTGAATTCTATCATGAAACCGGGAGGAAGATATCCGAACATAACAAAGAAGAAAGGTTAAAATCATCACAATACGATCACAGGTTTTTTGTGTTGAATGAACCCAGGGAAATCCTTTATGACAGTATAAATAAGAGGGTAGATAAAATGCTGGAAGAAGGACTTGTAGAAGAAGTGATCAAACTTAAAAATATGGGTTTTACAAAAGAATTGACAGCTATGAAAGGATTGGGGTATAAGGAAATACTGAGCTATTTGGAGGGGGAGATATCTTATGACGAAGCTGTCTATATACTGAAAAGGGATACCAGACATTTTGCCAAAAGACAACTTACCTGGTTTAAAAGGGAGAGGGATGTGATCTGGATAAACAAAGAAGAATATGATTATGATGAAGAAAGAATTCTGAAAGCAGTTCTTGCTAAGCTATAAAAAGCAGATAAAGAGATTATCAGAATAAGTAAAAGGTATAGGTATTTGGTAAATATTATGAAACAGAAAGATATGAATTTAAAAGAAATGTATATGAATTCCGGGATAGATGAGGATGTTCTTGATTATACCTTAAATATTGCGGAGAATCTTAATGATTATTTCCAAAAACTTGATGAGAATGCGGAGTTTAATCAATTAAAGGTATTAAAAGCCATGCGTGAGGAAAAGGTATCCGAAGCCTGTTTTTCCATATCTACCGGATATGGATATAATGATCTTGGCAGAGACACCCTTGAAAGAGTATATGCAAATATTTTCCATACGGAAGATGCTCTTGTACGTCCTCAGATAACCTGCGGTACACATGCCTTAAATATAGCTTTATCTTCCAATTTAAGACCCGGTGATGAAATATTGTCCCCGGTAGGAAAGCCTTATGACACCCTTGAAGAAGTTATAGGAATAAGGCCATCCTGTGGTTCTCTTAAGGAATACGGAGTCTCCTACAGACAGGTTGATCTTAAAGAGGACGGTTCCTTCGATTATGATAATATAAAAAAATCAATAAATGAAAAAACAAAGCTTATAACCATACAAAGGTCGAAGGGATATCAGACAAGACCGACATTATCCGTGGATTCTATCGGCGAGCTTATAGCTTTTGTCAAAAATATAAAAAAAGATGTTATCTGTATGGTTGATAATTGTTATGGTGAATTTGTCGAACGCAGAGAGCCTTCCGAAGTCGGTGCGGATATGGTTGTAGGTTCCCTTATTAAAAATCCCGGCGGAGGACTTGCGCCCATAGGAGGATATATAGCGGGGAAAAAAGACTGCATTGAAAGAGCAGCCTACAGGCTCACATCTCCCGGACTGGGAAAAGAAGTGGGAGCGTCCCTTAATGTTATCCAAAGCTTTTATCAGGGACTTTTTCTTGCACCGACGGTTGTGAATTCCGCATTAAAGGGAGCTATATTTGCAGCCACGGTTTTAAAAGGTTTGGGTTTTTTGGTTTATCCGGAGCCCGAGACCAAAAGACATGATATAATCCAGGCGGTTACCTTTAATAAACCCGAAGGAATGATATCTTTTTGTAAGGGTATTCAGGCGGGAGCGCCGGTTGACAGTTTTGTTGTTCCCGAGCCCTGGGAAATGCCGGGATATGATTCGGAGGTTATTATGGCGGCGGGAGCTTTTGTTTCGGGTTCGTCAATTGAATTAAGTGCTGACGGACCTTTAAAGGAGCCGTATACCGTTTATTTTCAGGGAGGTTTAACTTATCCTCATGCAAAATTCGGAATAATCAGGGCAATTCAGCAATTAAAGACAGATGGGATCATTACTTCGGACACTTTAAAAGCAACTTGACATTTTATTATATGTGTATACAATGAAAATTAAATCTTCAAGACGGCTTAGCTTAGTCGGGATTGAGGGAATAAATGGTTAAATGATCACGGGACCCGGTCAGTCTTTTGCATATCCTCAAAAGGAGGATCATGAATTTCAATCATACAAAATTAAAAGAAATACCCGTAACGGAAAGACCATATGAAAAATTCCTGACTTTCGGGCCCGCAGCATTATCTGATGCGGAATTGATCGCTGTTATCATTAAGACGGGAAGCAGAGATAAAAACAGTATCGATCTTGCCAGAGAGATACTTAAGGGAAACGACGGAACTTATTCACTGATGAATCTTTATGATAAGAGCTTTAAAGAATTAACGGCTGTTGACGGGATTGGTAAGGTTAAAGCAATTACATTAAAATGTGCTGCGGAATTATCGGTAAGATTGAATGGTGTAAAACGCAGAGAAAGACTTGTACTTACGGATCCGTCCACGGTATCTTCATATTATATGGAGAGTATGCGTCATTTAAAAACTGAAGAAACCAGAGTTGTATTTGCGGATGGTGCAAACCGAATGATATGTGATGAGGTTATGACTTTGGGAACGGTTAATAAGGCTTATATTTCTCCCAGGGAGATTTTTATCAAGGCGTTGGAATACGGAGCGGTAAGTATTATACTTTTGCATAATCATCCCAGCGGTGATCCGACTCCCAGCAAAGAGGACATTCTGATAACCGGGAAAATCAAGGAAGCGGGTAAGTTAATAGATATTACACTGCTGGATCATATAATAATCGGAGACGGTAGATATATCAGTATCCTGAATGATATTACGGAGGTAAGGCATTGGCAATAAGTGCATTTGGAATAGATCTTGGTACATATAATATTAAAATATATAACGGATTTAACGAAACAATCAGTTCGCAGAAAAACACCATAGCCATACAGAAGATAATGAACCAGAAAAAGGTTTTTGCATACGGTGATCATGCATTTGAAATGTATGAAAAAGCACCTCAGAATATAAGCGTGTCTTTTCCGGTAATAAATGGTGTAATAGCCGATATCAATCATATGCAGATTTTGCTGAGAAATTTTATAAATGATGCGATGAACGGTAATATTAAAGGAGCGGATTATTATATATCCGTACCTACAGATATTACAGAAGTGGAAAAACGTGCATTTTTTGACCTTGTTAAAGAATCAAATGTTAAGGCCAGAAATATATACGTAGTTGAAAAAGCCATAGCCGATGGTGTCGGATTGGATGTTGATGTTGTTAATTCGCAGGGTATACTTGTTGTTAATATAGGTTATGAAACCACGGAAATTTCCATACTTTCAATGGGAGGTATAGTTCTTAGCAGGCTTATTAAAATAGGTGGTAAGAAATTTGATGAAAGTATCAGAAATATGATACGTAAAGAGTATAATCTGCTGGTGGGGATAAAAACTGCCGAGAAGGTCAAAATTGCTTTGCCGGAATTAACGGAAAATAAGGAAAATGCCGTGGTATACGGCAGAGATATAGTTACGGGACTTCCGGTGGAGAGAAGTATTCCCACAAACCTTATTGAGAAAGCAATGAATGAAAATTTTGAAACAATAATTGACAGTGTAAGAGTGATCCTTGAAAGGACACCGCCCGAACTGGGGGCGGATATATATCGTAAAGGTATATTTATAACCGGAGGGTCGGCAGGAATAGGAAATCTGCATGAACTGATCTCGGCCAGTACGGGACTTAAGGTTAATTTTTCGGTTAACGGTGAGGAAAGTGTTGCATATGGTCTGTCTAAGATCATTAAAACCGACAGTTTAAGATCTGTGGTATATTCCATGCAGGATCTTACTTATTGAACGGGCAGTTAAAAAACAAGGGGTAATAATGGGAAAAAGAGGTTATGGTCGAAACAGTATTTCTGTTCCCGCAAAATATATTTATTTATTTTTATCAATTCTGTGTGTAGTTATGATGTTAATATCATTTACTACAGATTATGTGTCCGGCCCGCTTGAAACGGCAGCCGGCTATGTCATTGTGCCCTTTCAAAAAGGGATCGCTTCTGCCGGCGCCTGGTTGAGCAGCAGATCAGAAAATATCCGTGATATTAATGAATTAAATGAAGAAAATAAAAGATTGCGGGAACAGATAAGTGAAATGACCATCAGGATAAATGATCTTCAAAGAGACAAATATGAGCTTGCGGAGCTCAGAAGTCTTTTTCTGCTTGATGAACAGTATTCGGATTATGAGAAGGTAGGCGCAAGAGTTATCGGTAAAGACACCGGTAACTGGTATTCAAATTTTGTTATAGATAAAGGGGCTAATGATGGTATAGCAGTGGATATGAATGTTTGTGCCGGATCAGGGCTTGTGGGAATAGTTACAAAGGTCGGTCCCAATTGGGCAAATGTCAGGTCCATAATAGATGATACCTCTAATTTGAGTGGAATGGTAATGTCTACTTCGGATACTCTGATAGTATCGGGGGATCTTCAGCTGATGGAAGAAGGGTACATAAGCTTTTCCCATCTTATAGATGAGGATGATTCGGTAATAAGCGGCGATCAGGTGGTTACTTCGGCTATTAGTAATAAATATCTGCCCGGTCTTTCCGTGGGGTATATTACAGAGGTTGATCTTGATGCAAATAATCTTACCAAATCGGGATATATAACACCGGAAGTTGATTTTAAGAATCTTAGTACCGTACTGGTGATCACCGAGCTTAAGGAGATTGATAAATAATAATGTTAAGAAAGATAGTGGTTTTTCTCTTGATAATATCAGGGTATCTCTTACAGACAACCTTGTTTAAAGCTGTATCCTTTGCCGGTATAGTTCCGAATATATTGACCATAATCACTTCGGCTTTCGGTTTTATGCGCGGGAAAAAAGAGGGTATGATAATAGGTTTTATATCCGGATTGATCATGGATATATTTTTTATGAATATTTTGGGGTTTTATGCATTGGTATTTATGACCATAGGTTATCTTAACGGTTTTTTCAGAAGTATTATTTATCCCGAAGATATAAAGCTTCCCATGATCCTGATCGGTGTAAGTGAGTTGTTTTATTGTTTTGTTTGTTATGTTTTTTTGTTTCTGCTGCGAGGCAGAATGCATCTGGGATATTATTTTGTTCATATAATGCTACCGGATATAGTATATACCGTTCTCGTAACCCTGATCATTTACAAAGGCCTTCTATATATTAATGAATGGCTGGAAGGATATGAAATGAGGAGAGGTTAAAATTGCTTACCGATATTAAAGAATGGATAATAAAAGTCATATTTTCACGTTTGTTTATGCTGGCGTTAATTATTTCGGCTTTATTTTTTGTGCTGATCTACAGATTGTTCTCATTACAGATAATTCACGGAGAAGATTATCTTAATAATTTCACACTTACCATAAAAAAAGAGATATCCTTAAAAAGTGCAAGAGGAAATATTTATGACAGAAACGGTAATCTGCTGGCTTATAATGAGCTGGCTTATTCTGTAACGATCGAAGATAATTATGAATCTTCATCCAGGAAGAATATACAGCTTAATAATACCATAATTAAAACCGTTAATATCATTGAGGGATGTAATGATGAGGTTGATAATGATTTTAAGATCATACTTAATAAGGAGGGACGTTATGAATATATAGTGACGGATACACGGCTGCTCAGATTTTTGGCTGATGTGTACGGATATACCAAAACAGAAGATCTTACGGCTGAGGAAAAGAATTCAACGGCCCGTGAGGTTATTGAATATTTATGCTCCAAAGATAAATATCAGATAGGTATGATGACAGCTGATGAAAATGGGAAAGAGGTATTTACTCCCATGACCGGATATTCTCCGGAGGATATATTAAAGATTGTGACCGTCAGATATGCAATGAGTACTAACAGTTATAAGAAATATATGAAGACTATAATAGCTTCCTCCGTTAATGATGAGACCGTAGCGGCCATAATGGAAAACAGTAATGATCTTCAAGGGGTAAGTATAGAAGAAAACATGTTAAGACGTTATAATGATACCCAGTATTTTTCCCATATAATCGGTTATGTGGGAAATGCCTCTACAGAGGATCTTGCCGAGCTCAGTACTTCTTCGCTTGAATATGATATGACTGACGTTGTGGGAAAATCAGGTGTTGAGAAAGTGATGGAACAAGAATTACAGGGAAAGAAGGGAAAGGATGTAGTATTTACCGATAATGTGGGAAAGATACTTGAAACCGACAGCCATATAGATCCCGTGGCCGGAGACGATGTATATCTCTCTATTGATGCAGACCTTCAAAAAGCCATTTACAATATGCTGGAACAGAAACTGGCAGGTATTCTTGTTACCAAAATAATTAATATGAAGGAGTATAATAACAGTGAAGTCAAATCTTCAAATATGATGATTCCCATTGATGATGTTTATTATGCTCTTATTAATAATAATGTTATAGATATCGATGCTTTCTCCCAGCCAAATGCCCACACATATGAAAAAGAAGTTTATTCTGAATTTAAAGAGAGGCAGGAACAGTTATTTGATGCTTTAAGAGATGAATTGCTGACGGTTTCAACTCCCTACGACAGGTTGACAAAAGAAATGCAGGTATATCAAAGTTATATAGTAAACTGGCTTCAATCTTCTTCAAACGGGATAATAATGAATAACATGGTTGATAAAGAAGACAGTATGTATATTAAATGGACAATAGATGAAACTATAAGTATTAAAGAATATCTTAATTATTGTCTTGCACAGAATTGGATAGATATCTCTAAATTTCATGAGGACGGACAATATGTTGATACCGGGGAAATATATGAACAGCTTATAGATTATATACTGGATAATCTGAAGACAGACAGAGGATTCTCAAAACGTATTTATCGATATATGATAAAAGATGGTTATATATCGGGAAGACAGTTATGTCTTATATTATTTGAACAAAGAGTGATCTATGGTACTTCAGCGGAAAAGCAGGCCCTTGAATCGGGAGCCAGGACAGCTTATGATTTTATTATCAATAAGATTTCAAATATTGAGATCACACCTGCCCAGCTTGCCCTTGATCCATGTTCGGGCTCCTGTGTTGTATTAGATACTTCCGGAGAGGTTCTGGCACTTGTATCTTATCCCGGTTACAATGGGAACCGGCTGACCAATACGATTGATGCGGAGTATTATTCGGAGCTTATGAACGATCTTTCAAGTCCTATGTATAATCATGCAACCCAGCAGCTTACAGCACCGGGGTCAACCTTCAAGATGGTATCGGCTATTACCGGTCTGCAAAACGGGGTCATCAATATCGGTGAAACCATAAGCTGTCATGGCGTTTATGATATTGAAAACCTGAATCTTGAAAAAAAATGCTGGGTATATCCGGGAGCTCATGGTGCTCTGGATGTTACTCATGCTATTGAGAATTCCTGTAACAGTTTTTTCTATGAAGTGGGATATCGTTTGGCTACCAATCTTCATACAACAACCTACTCGGAAAGTGCGGGCCTGAGTAAATTAAAGGAATACGCGGATAAATTCGGGCTTACGGAAAAAACCGGTATTGAAATGGAGGAGAATGAGCCCCAGTTTTCGGACACATTACCTATTGACTCTGCTATTGGCCAGGGTAGCCATAACTATACAACCATAGGACTTGCCCGTTATGTAGATGCAATTGCCAGTAAAGGAAATTGTTATGAATTGACGCTTATTGACAAGGTAATGGATAAAAAAGGAAATATTGTTAAAGAGTGTTCTCCGGAACTAAGAAACAGTGTGGAGGTACCGGGAGAGTATTGGGATGCTATACAGTACGGCATGAGACTGGTGGCAAATAAAACAGCGGCTTTTAAAAACTTCCCCATAAAAGTAGCCGGGAAAACCGGTACGGCTCAAACATCTACAAGCAGAACAAACCATGCACTTTTCGTTGGCTTTGCACCCTATGAGTCGCCGGAAATATCTGTTGCGGTCAGGATTGCTTATGGTTATACTTCCGCAAATGCGGCATCTCTGGCATCTGATGTAATGAAGTATTATTTTAAACTTGAAGATAAGGATGTATTGATCAACGGTATAGCAAATATTGATGAAAATCTTGAGGTTATTGAAGATTAAGGGGGATCATATGAATAAGGTTATAATTAAGAGTTTTCAGCATGGGATCAGGATCAAGATGGATCCTGATGCGGATTTTGAAGAGATATATAAGGAACTTATCGAGAAATTTAATGCCTCTGCCAAATTTTTCGGTAAAGCTAAGCTTGTTATTGAATTTGAAGGAAGAGCATTAAGCGAAGAGGAAGAGGAGTTCCTTGTGAATTGTATTACCGAAAATACCGATATTACGATCTCCTGCGTAATAGGAGTAGATGAAAATACGGAAAATCA
>JAILKH010000123.1 GCA_024693925.1 Lachnospiraceae bacterium
ATTCCGTAAGTAACCGTATCTTCTTCCGTAGCCTCCTTATACAGTACATATCCCGGCTTCAGGCAGTCATTTTCTTCATCCCATATGGAAACATCCTCATATACCTTAATATTGTAGGTCTCATCAGCCTGCATTTCTTCACTGGTACTATCCCAATCAATGCTCAGACAATATGGATCCTTATACTGCTTAATGATTTCTTTATTTTCCTCTGCCGAAGCTCCGTTAAGCTCTATTCCGCCTGCCACATCATGCCCGTAAAGAACTATATCATTTTCCGATCTTGCAAGATAATTACGAACCAGCAACTGTGTAGGATTATCCTCCGAGAACCATTCCTTGGGAAGATTATCCAGGGTTGTTATATAATCCGTAGATTTAAGATGTGTGCCTATATGAGCTTCATTGGTCACCTCTGCAACCCACATTCCAAGCTCTTCATCATATACGGATATATCCGTGCGCATCCATGCATCTCTGTCCACGAAATGCTTATATTGAACAACATATTCCATATGTTCTACATCTTCACCCCTGAAACCGCGCAGACGCTTCTTATAACAATACGGTATGTAAGTCATACCTTTATATTTTTCATATTCATCATCATAATCATAATCGGCATCACCGTATCTTAATTCTTCATTATCTGCCAAATGACCTGAACTTACTATCTCCGCAGATTCAACATAATCCGCCTCTGCAGATGAATTCGGCACTGCCTTGGAAAGGATCTGAGCTCTTGAGGTTTCATCCTGATCAAGCTCTACCCACATACTCTGGGTGGAATATTTACTATCCGTTACATGGATAACATACTTATTTTTCCTGGAATCTACTATCCCTCTTCCATGATGAGTGATCTCTATATCACAGTCAATGTATTCTCCGTCGGAATTCTTATAATCCTCTCGGTTATCAAGTACTACAGCCATATTATTATCATCGGTAAGCTCCATATGTACCTGTGGAGCAGGCAGAACCTTCTTGCTTATCTTCTTGGTAAGACTTGCAGGATCCGAATCATATTCGGTACTGCCGCCTTCAATATATCTGTAACCGTTAACCGCAACAACATTAAAGGTTATACTGTAACCCATATCTTCCCAGGAGGAATCATTTGCGATCATATAAGATGTTGTTTCTTTACCAAGGATTATCTTATCGGAAGCCTCTATTACGGAACCCGATTCATCCTCGGTTATCTCATAATATATTTCATAAGCATAAGCAGCCGCAACCTCATCCCAGGTAAAGGTTAAATACGAACTTTCCCTGGCCAGGGTGAGATTTCTCGGAGTATCAAGTTTTTCCTTATAAACATACTGCTCTTGTATAAACTCAACAAACTTAGGATCTATATCTTCATAAACCTTAATCCTGCTGTTGCTTCCGTCTTCTCTTGCAGCAGATACGGTATAATCCTCCTGATCTGCATAGTAATTCTTACTCATAGGATCTTCTGATATTTCTTTAATTTTACAATTCGGATCATATTTATAATATGCATAAGATGGCGTCCCTTTATCGTATGCTATCAACATCTTTCTGCTTCCCGCTTTATTTACCAGCTTTTCCTTGGCATCGTAGGATATTCTTGAAGGAATAGGCTCTTCCTTTGTCTCATCCTTTGCTATCCATCCAAAGCCTCTCATATATATATACTTATCATCTTTATCACTATCATAATTATCAATAGATGTGGATTTGGTAAATACTATATCTATCTGATAAACCTTATCTGTAACCAGATTCCCTACAGGTATTACCTGTTTCTGACCTTCCGTAGTCTTGGTAACATCACAATAAGGCGTTGTTATAACTCCGGTTTCAGGATATCTTACGGGTTCTGTACTTCCGTCTGTATATATATTTGCATAATAACTGTATTGCCACTTTATGGTCTTATTACTGGAATTATACCTTCCCGTAGGATAGAAGATAAACGAATCCATTACCGTCTCTTTTTCTCCGGTATCACCCTCATCAATGCCTATACTTAATGTACCCTCTTCACCACCGGTCTTTTTAATGTAATAATATTCATTATCCAGCCAGTTTATGGAAAAGACATCATCAAGATAATCATCGCTTATTACATGAGCTTCTTCATTTCCTCTTATATGGAAATAATCCCCGCTCACCGGTAATGATAATATGGAAGCACCAATACCATGTCTGTCATTAAGCGGTGTACATACGGCTTCAGTTTTTGTATTTTCCTTAGGAACCCAGGTAAAGCCTCTCATATATACAGCTTCGGAAATTACATCACTATCAGCCTCTTCATCCGTGGAAATATAATCACATTCCATTTCAAGGACAACTCTTATGATCTTGGGATCCAATTCATCGGGCACTTCAAAGCTTGCCATTGAAGAATCAAAATCAGAAGTTGCCTTAATTCCATACAGATCAACATTATCCGTTTCACCGTTAATATCCGTAAATACCGCATTAATATTATAAGAAGCTTTACTTCCTTCCGCCCAGGTCCTTCCGGTCCAAAGGTATACATTGAAGGCCTCCATTCCCTGGGAATCATCCTCATAGGTAATATCAAATTCCAATTTAATATTCGGATTATCACTGTCACCGCCCTTGATAAATATATCCCTGTCGGGAGGCGTTAAGAAGATACCGGAAGCATTAAATCCTTCCGTTCCCGAACTGCTTACGCCATGATATTTATATTCATTTAATTTCAGATATCTGTCATTAACCCTTGAAAAACTGAAATAAGCACCGTAATCTTCTTTACTGAAATCAGTACATACATTATTGATGTAATAACTGTTTTCCATAGCAAGAGTACCACCCTTATAGGTGATAAACGGCGAATAAACATAATTTGAAGTTATCACTCCGCCCACATCAAAACAATTAATGTAATTCTCTTCAGACAGCTGAGTGGAACTTCCTATATAACCTTCCGTGGAATCTGCCAGGGTATT
>JAILKH010000024.1 GCA_024693925.1 Lachnospiraceae bacterium
TATTTTACGAGCTTGTTATGGAGACTATATGCAGTTACCACCCATGGAAAAAAGAATTACGCATCATGATAATAAAGTATATAAAAAATTATAAGGGTTAAAAATCATGTGGAACACATAAATGGAAAAGCAATTTAGAAGGAGTATGCACATGGGAGAAGATCACAATGATATAAAAATTTTAAAGGTATTGCATATTAAATGTACTTTGAATGCGGGTGGAGGATGTATGATTGTTTATCGTTTGGCGCAAGCGTTAAAGGATAAGTATCGCTTCGACTGGATGACATACAGTCTTACCGGACATGATTGGGCATATAAATTTAATCAAATAGGATCAGTTATTCGCTATTTTCCAGGCCCTAAGGGTCATAAATACTGGAACAATTTGTGTTTGTACTTTAAGTATATCAAACATATTCGAAAAAATGGGTATAAAATTGTACATTTACATACAGAGCACCCGTCTGCCATTCGCTTTATTATTTGCGCTTACTTTGGTGGAGCTAAAAAACGCATTATGCATTCACATAATAATTCAGCCATAGGAGTTTATAATAATTGGCATACAAAACTACGGAAATGGCTGATGGATATATTTGTAACGGATTATATCGCTTGTTCTAAGGAAGCTGCTGAATGGCTCTTTTCTCCTCGCGGAGCAAGAAAAGCTGTTATAATAAAAAATGGGTTAAATACAGAATTATACCAATTTTCTTTGAGCAAGAGGACGGAAATACGAAATGAATTAGGATTGAATGATAATCAATATGTCATAGGTCATATTGGAAGATTTGTACCACAGAAAAACCATATATTTTTATTGGAAACATTTCAGGAAGTTTTAAGAATAGATACAAATGCAAGGCTGTTACTACTCGGAAGTGGCCCTATGGAAAAGGAAATATATGAGAAGATAAAGGCGATGGGAATTGAAAAAAAGTAATCATTAAAGGGCAAGTTGATAATGTATCGGAATATTTGAATGCTATGGATGTGATGGCGCTTCCTTCTATATATGAAGGGCTAGGTATGGTCAATATCGAAGCTCAGGCTAATGGGCTTCCATGTGCTGTTTCGAACCGTGTAGCCAGGTTGGCGAAGGCTACAGATATATTAAGTTTTTTCCCATTGGAGGATGGGGCAGCAAAATGGGCTCAATATTTGCTGAAAATCAAAGAATGCAATCTCAATAGAGAAAAATATGCAAAAATAGTTCAGGAGAAAGGTTGGGATATAAAAGATATTGCAAATGATCTGATACAGATATATGGATCTTGAGGCTTGGAATTATAGTATCATTATATTTGGCGCAGGTTAAAGATAAAAGAAGGATAACTCTAGAAAGAACAGAAATATTTGTTTCTGGAAAGAGTAAGGGTGCGGTAATAGATTACCATGGGAAGGTGAAAACAATTGAGAGATAGAAGACGATATATCATTCAGCTCATGATTTATCTCTTTGTTATTGTATATGTGACATTGCTTTCCCGCACTCCAATGCTAAACCGTGTAACGAAGCTGCAGCCTTTTTGGTCTTATGCTATGTTACTTAAGGGGAAGATGACCTATGCAAGGCAAATTGTATTGAATATTATACTGTTTATCCCGTTCGGGTTCTTTTTATCTGCATCATTCCAACCACTATGGGCCTGTTTGATCGCCTTTGGAGCATCTGCTATAATAGAAATTATTCAATTCGCTACTTATCGTGGCATGCTTGACGTGGATGATTTGTTCTCTAACGTGCTTGGCGCAATTATTGGAGTTTTGTTTTGGAAATTGGTTAAAAGGCAAAAGGAAAAGAAAAAGATAAAGCTGGTGTCAGATGTATTATTGGTTGCAGGGGTTATAGGTGTTTTAATTGTCGCAGTTCCGGATAAACAGAGCATAATTGATTCACGGTTAACGCAGCAATTTAATTTTGAAATTGAAACAAGAATTTCACACGGCAATATAGTTATCAACGGATTGTGTTATACATATGAAAGACCAACACTCCCATATGTTATTATGATTGATGACACAGATATTGTGCCTGAAACTAATGGAAAGAAGTTCTCTTTGTCTGTGGTACCTCCGGAGAATAAGGTTGAAATCAAGGTTCGTTTTCAAGGATATGAACCCATAAAAACGGGAACATGGTTATGTCCAGACGGGAAAATAGATTATGTGGCAGAAGATGTTATATCACCGAGAGGGGTACCAAATGGAGCTGAATTGAAAGCTTATTCTTCTGCCTTTGATACTTATGTATATGAAAACCAGGGAAAGATTCTATGGTTAATTGGTTGGGAACAATTGGATAAAAATACAGAAGTTATTTTTCAGTTAAATACTGATGAGCCGGAAAAACTACCGGAATATAGAAAACAGTATGGCTTTGACAACAGAGGATTTCATGTAAAAGCAGGAAATACGATTATGTCAGAATACGAATTGGAACGAATTGGAAATTATCGTGTATTTGAGCAAAAGATTCCCAACGAGTATAATGTAGTAAGTATCTTGGTTGGTTTTAATACTGATGGAATAATTACATGGAGACAGAGCTTCAGACCTTCTTGGAAAGCAGAATAAGGCATGAAAAAATGTGCTATTGGGGGAAATAAATAAGTATGCAAATTAATCAGGCTTTTGAAAACAAGATTCTGGTCATTACAGGCGGTACAGGCAGCTTTGGTTCTACCGTGCTCAAGCATTTTCTAACTTCCAATATCGGGGAAATCCGAATCATCTCCCGGGATGAAAAGAAGCAGGATACCATGCGGCACAACCTGCAGGCTCGTTATCCGGAACATGCCGGGAAAGTTCAGTTTTATGTGGGTGATGTTCGGAATATCGACTCCGTGCGCGATGTGATGTATGGGGCAAATTATGTGTTTCATGCTGCGGCTTTAAAGGAAGTTCCTTCCTGTGAATTCTTTCCCATGGAGGCAGTCAGAACAAATGTAATAGGGACGGATAACGTCATTACGGCAGCCGTTGAAAGCAAGGTGGAGCGGGTAGTATTTCTTTCCACGGATAAGGCGGCCTATCCGATCAATTCCATGGGAATGACTAAGGCCATCGGGGAGAAGGTGGTCCAGGCCAGAGCTCAGAAAGCCTTCGAACGTGGGGGAACCGTATTATCCTGTACCCGTTACGGCAATGTTATGTGCTCAAGGGGATCTGTAATTCCTCTGTTCATTGATCAG
>JAILKH010000036.1 GCA_024693925.1 Lachnospiraceae bacterium
TGTATTCTATATACGAGCATTCTGCTGTTTTGTTCTTAAGTATTTCATTTGCCTGTTTTTTTATCTGTCTATAATCCATAGTTTTGTCCTCCGAATCCAAAGAAATCGTATCTCAAACCAAAGTTTTTGTCAATCAATCCAAAGAAAAAAAGCACCCTGCATTATGCAAAGTGCTCTCATCATTCATCGGGTAGCCCACCTTCAAAAGGTGTAAGTAAGGTGTAAATCTGATACTTTCTCGTCCATGGATGGCTTATTTCCGCCATTCTTTGCTTTGCCATTAAATCCTGCCGTGGCAGATGAAAAGTACATTAATCATGCTTAAGCACCTCATTTTTAGCTATTATTCTCAATAACACACATATTCGTTTTTCAGCCTAATTTGGCTTATTGGGACCTGTTTTTTAAAACTGTATAAAAATCTGTGAAAAATGCTTCGAAAAATCAAGTTTACACATTTTGATTTTGAAGTTTTTTGAGTTTCACAACATAAAACACAAAAAAGCCTGCAGCTATAATTACTCCAACAGGATAGGCTATTACCTTATCTATACTAAAACCTTCTTTAGCCATTAAAATATATGTTATGCTTACACCCACCATAAAAATCGCAGGAAGCGCCGTCATCAGACTGAAGTATTTGTTTTTTGCTTTTTTCATTAGATATGAAGTTGCCACCCAAAGACTAATCATCGCCAGTGTCTGATTGCTCCATGAAAAATATCTCCAAAGCACATTAAAATCAAGTTGCGTAAGTATAGCTCCAATTCCTAAAAGCGGAATTGTAATCAGTAAACGATTTCTTATAGTTTTCTGATTCAAACCTACTATTTCGCTTATGATAAGTCGGGCGCTTCTGAATGCAGTATCTCCGGATGTGATCGGACAGGCGATTACACCTATAATAGCCAGAATGCCACCGACAGGACCAAGCATTCCCGTAGAAATATCATATACAACACCTGATTGCCCCAATGTAGAAAGTGCTTTATTCAGACCTCCTGTTGCCCCGTAAAAAGCAACACCACCGGCTGCCCAAATAAGCGCTATGAATGACTCACATATCATGGCTCCGTAGAATATTGCACCCATTAACGCGCCAAAAATCGGACCCGTTCCGGCGATGTTTAAAAGTTGCACCAGAAAAGCTTTCCATGTTTTCATCGGAACATAATCAACTCCGTCATTTAATCTGTTTGCCGGAGTTTGTCGGTCATCCGGTGCGAATCCCCTTTCAACCACTCCTCCATATACGAAATAACCTACAATCAAAACTATAAAAGACAAAATCAAAGATATCATATAACTCTAATGCCTCCTTTTATTTCTCAGTGGTCCCTTGGGAACGGGGTTAGTGGTTCATTTTCACAAATCATATTACATTTCCCTTCAAATATAATAAATTTTTATTTATAATCATATATTTTATTTATGTTTCTAAGAGAATATATGCCGGGAAAACCACGCATTCTCAGTCCTTCCGCATATATCATATCATTCTTCGTTCTATTAATCAGCATATCCTTTTCGAAGATTTCCCACCGATTCTATACATTTTGATGACTCTCAAGTCATACCTGCCTTAGAATAAACCAGGCAGTTTATGCCCAACAATAATGCACTAATCATTTTCAAAGAAGTCACTAAACTATCGTCGATTCCTGAGGTGGTTAATCTCCCTAAAAACCTTCGTAACAAGTGCATAGACACTCTTCACGAGAAAGAACTAACAAAAAAAACAAATAACTCACCTAATGAATGTATCTATATCCACCGAAAAGCCATGTTAAAAATGAACCCCTAACCCCGTCCCTATTGACAATAAATATTTTACTGATGTATAACGGTACTTGTATATAAAACAGAGGTGTCGCATTGAATATAATACTTGAACTTTTCCTGACTTTTCTTAAAATAGGTGCTTTTACCTACGGTGGCGGCTATGCAATGATCCCACTTATACAAAGGGAGGTATGCGATAATAAAAAATGGCTTAAGGATGAAGATATCTTTGATATCGTTGCGATTGCGGAATCAACACCGGGGCCTGTCGCCATAAATGCCGCTACCTTCGTAGGCTACAAGGTTTCGGGGTTTCCCGGAGCCCTGTTTTCTACTCTCGGTGTCATCATACCTTCTTTTGTTATCATAAGCATAATATCAAATATACTAAAGGAATTCCAAAATCTTAGGGCGGTACAGTACGCCTTTATGGGGATCCGTGCGGGAGTTTTGGCGCTTATAATAAGAGCCCTTTATACCATGTACAAGGCAACCGACAAAAATCCCTTTTCTTATTTCATAATGGGAGTATCCTTGATAATGACAGCCTTTGCCGAAATAGATGCGATTTATGTGATCATAGGATGCGCTCTCTTCGGACTTATATATACATTTTTTATCGTAAAGGAGACAAAAGATGATCCTGCTTGAGTTATTCCTTACATTTCTTAAAACCGGAGCATTTACCTTCGGTGGCGGCTATGCTATGCTGCCAATAATACAGCGTGAAGTACTTAACCACGGCTGGCTTTCAAAGTCCGAGCTTATTGACTTTATCGCTGTCAGTGAAAGTACCCCGGGACCCTTTGCAATTAATATGGCCACCTTTGTCGGCATTCGTACTTTTGGTCTTACGGGCTCACTCCTTACAACCTTCGGAGTCATCCTTCCCTCTTTTGTCATCATCCTTATAGTAGCAAAATGTTATGATGGCTTTAAAAAGAGTCGTGCCGTAAAGGGTATCATGGCAGGCTTAAAGCCCGCTATGATAGGAATGATCGGTACAGCTATTATACTTGTTGGATCAACTGTCTTCTTTCCCGACGGATTTGCTTTATCCTCATTTAGCAGGGTTGAATTCTATACGGCCTTGACAATATTTGCCATTTCCCTTATCCTTGCTTTTAAGAAAATCCACCCCATTGCAATAATCATATTGTCGGCTGTCCTAGGAATTATAAGCGGATATCTTTAAAATGTTCACCCCCTTGTTTACACAGATCTATAAACTTTACGGCCGATGACATAAGCAACTTATCCTTATGATGGATCACATAAAAACTCCTGTTAAAATCAAGTCCGTCTATTTCCACACTGACTATATTCCCTTCATCTATATCCCTTTTTACCACCCGGTAAGGTAATACCGTAATACCGAGTCCCGTGATCACGGCATTTGTAAGAGCCGATGTACTCATAGCTTCCCACACCGGAACTATATGGATACCCGCCTGTTCCATCACGCGATCAAAAACTTCTCTGGTTCCGCTTCCATGTTCTCTTAACAGAAAACGCTGCCTCTTAAATTCTTCCCTTGATATCACCTGACCCTGCTGCCAGCCTTTATCCCTTGAACATATCACACACAGATGGTCTTCCATGTAGGGCTCGGAAATTATCTTTTCATTATGGGGAATCCCCTCTGTAAGAGCAAAATCAAGTTCATTTGCCAGTATTCGCTTTTCCAAAAGATCCGACTGCTCAACAAGTACCCTCACATCCACCCCCGGATTTATATCCGAAAAATCCTTTACATAACCCGGAAGGAACTGTGAACCTATGGTAATGCTCGCTCCCACACGCAATATACCCTTTGAATCCCACTCTCGCAATCCCGTTTCCATATCCTTGAAAAGGTCACAAATATGTATGGCATACTGAAGCAAAAGTTGTCCCGCATCCGTTATCTTAAGCCTGCGTCCTATCCGATCAAAAAGCCTGACATCATAATTTTCCTCAAGCTCCTTTATGGCAAGCGAAATTGCCGGCTGGGACATATGCAGCATCTTTGCCGCCTTTGTTGAATTATATCCGGCCTCACACACAGTTCTGAAAATTATCATATGTCGCAGTGTCATGACTTCTCCTAATACTATTCATATATTGATTTACTTATATATCCAATAAAAATATATTATTTAACTTATTAAATTTCAAGTAGTATAATCTATTTTTGTGAAAATCAGCAAATGAAAGGAATAATATGGATACTTTAGAAATTTTAAGAAGTCTGGCAATTATAATTATCAGTGCAAAAATATTCGGATTACTCGCCAGAAAAGTAAAAGCCCCCCAGGTTGCAGGCGAGATCATAGCAGGTCTGCTCATAGGACCTTCCTTGTTCAACCTTGTTTCGGAAAATGATTTTCTGGCAGGAATGGCTGAAATAGGAGTTATCCTTCTTATGTTCAGCGCAGGTCTGGAAACGGATATAGACAAGCTTAAAAAATCCGGTGGAAAGGCCACCGTTATCGCCATTATAGGTGTCTTTATCCCCCTTATATTCGGAACGATCCTGTATATGTGTTTTTACGGCTTTCAGACTCCGGGATCACCTCAATTTATTGAGGCTGTATTTATCGGTACCATCCTTACGGCAACCAGTGTTAGTATAACCGTGCAGGCCCTTAAGGAACTGGGAAAGATCTCTACCGATGTAGGCACCACCATAATGAGTGCCGCCATCATAGATGATGTTATCGGTATAGTTGTACTTACCGCAGTTCTTGGGTTAAAGGATCCAAACGCCAACCTCGGTGTTGTATGTTTAAAGACTGTCGCATTTTTTGCGATCTCGGTTGTAGTCGGGATAATCATTTTCAGGGTAATGCAGGCAATAGACAGGAAATGGCCCCATACCAGAAGGATCCCTATCATAGGAATGACTCTTGCCTTCGTATGGGCATATATAGCGGATAAGTATTTTGGAGTTGCGGATATAACCGGAGCTTACGTAGCCGGTATCATATTAAGCTCTTTGGATGATTCCGAATATATTGACAGAAAGATGGATATAAGCTCCTATATGATCTTCGGCCCCGTATTTTTTGCAAGCGTAGGACTGCAGACCAATTTAAGGACCGTTGACTTATCGGTCATCACCTTTTCGATCGCCTTTGTAATAGTCGGACTTTTAGGTAAAGTCATAGGCTGCGGACTTATCTCCAAAGTATTAAAATTCAACAACTCCGACAGTCTTAAGATAGGTGTCGGAATGATGACCCGGGGCGAGGTCGCTCTTATCGTTGCCCAGCGCGGACTTAAGGCTGAAATAATAGACAGCCGGTATTTCACGGCTGTCATTCTCCTTATAGTTATAAGTTCCATTCTTACACCTGTTATCTTAAAAGCTATTTATGCATCGGATGAAAAACATCAGGCCCTGTCATCATAAACTCGGATAAAACCGGCTGCAGGTACTATTTTCTCGCGATTACCGTTATCCAGGGTCTTTGATCATGATGATATGACTTAACTTCGCTAAAGCCGGCTGACTTTAGCGAAGTTTCTATTTCTTCGGCCGTATAACATTTCATTCCGGTAATGATCTTTTCATACTTAAGACTTGTTTCGTCTTTTCCGTCAGACTCATTTACTATCATAAACACAGCTCCGTCCTTAAGTATCCTCGCTACCTGCGAAAAACACTTCTCCAGTCCCGGCCAGAAATATATGGTCTCAAAAGCTGTTGCAAGATCATATTTATCCTCTGTAAGATCAAGCTTCGATACATCCCCCTGCTTTACGGAACACCTTCCCTTAGTTATCATTTCCATGTTGTAATCCTTTGCTTTTTCTACCGAAACCGGAGAATAATCTATTGCCGTCATGTTGGCTTGGGGATACTTTTTTAAAAGTTCGCCGGCATTTCTTCCGCCACCGCACCCAAGTTCAACCATTTCTCTCGGGGAAATATCCGAAAGGTAAGACATACCCCAGTCTGCCAGACTTGCATGACCCCCATTCATTCCGTTCACCATCATCTTACCGAGAAAACCCTCCGGCTTTCTTGTCTGGTTTACAAATTTTTTAAACAGTCCCATGGATCATTTCCTCCCTACCAAAATCTTAGAACCCGAAAGGCCCATCCAGGCAGCCTCAAAGTTACTCATAAACATGCCCTTTGTTGTATCTATAAGCTTAACTTCCGAATATCCCATCCCTTTCAGTTTCTGAACAAACCCGTCCATATCCTTGTATTTTGCAGCAGACATTATATCATGGATGGCAAAGGTTCCTCCCTTCTTAAGCGTCCTTAAGCTCTCAAGAAGGATTGCCTGTCTGTCGTTACTCGGAATATTATGATAAACGTAATTACTTGTAATTACATCAAATGTTTCATCCTCAAAAGGAAGTTTTGTCGCATCCCCCCGTTCAAAAGATACATTACTTACTCCCTCCGCTTTTGTATTATTTTCACATAGATTTTTGCTGAAGGAGGCATACTCCTTACCCCAACGGTCCACACCCAGCATACTCGCCTTAGGGTTCCTTTTTGCACAGGCAATGGTAAGCGCTCCGCTTCCGCATCCCACATCAAGACCCCTGCCTCCTTCGGGAATAGTAACATACGAAGCCACTCCCTCTATTATCTGTTTAGACATCTGTCTGTTTCCATCATAAGAAAAGGCACTGTACATAAGATACATCCATATAGTCACACATATCAGAATACAGGTAATGATCA
>JAILKH010000044.1 GCA_024693925.1 Lachnospiraceae bacterium
CCGGCAGATACATTTATAAAGAGTATAAATATGCTGGAAATGAGTTGCATAGTGATCAGGAGGGAAATGATAAAATTCGGGAGTATTTAAGCAGTGACATTCCGTTCGCTTATTGCAGGTACAGTTTTACCGAAATGGAAATAATGAGGCGGTCAGTGAATGATGAATTATTTCATATTCCCATTACGCATTACTTTGACTGGCTTGATATTTTTTGTAAACCGGGAGAAAACGAATCGCTTGGATCTGCAAAGTATACAGAACTTATGAAAGATGCTTTTAAGAAGGCAGATATATTGGGAGTTTGGCGTAATCTTCATATGGGTGATGCACTTCTTTATATTTGTGATATAAGTTCAAATGTTTATATTTCAAAAGCACAAGGGTTGGAAGCATTTAGATACGAAAATCCATGGAGTGAAAAACTTAAAGGGAAAAAAGTTCTGGTAGTGTCGCCTTTTTCAGAGGCTATAAAACATCAGTATTCAAGAAGAAATCTATTATGGGAGAATAAAAATGTGCTTCCTGAGTTCAAACTGGAAACAGAAGATGCCATATGGTATTATGCAGGCAAGCGAGATGAACGATTCAAGGACTGGTTCGAAGCTTTTGACTATCTATATGATACCATAATGTCGCATGATTTTGATGTAGCGATACTTGGATGTGGTTATTTTGGATTTGCTCTTGCAGCTAAGATCAAAGAAGCTGGACGACAGGCTATCCATATGGGCGGAGCCACACAACTGCTGTTTGGTATTAAAGGAAAACGATGGGATAATCATCCTGTAGTCAGTAAGTATTATAATGAATACTGGATAAGGCCAGATGAAGACTTAAAGCCTGCCGATGATAAAAATCTTGATGACGGTTGTTACTGGTAACAGACAGGGCGGGCTTGATAGACAAAGGTAAGCGATATTATGGATTCTTGTAAAGAATATCAATGGAATCATTCTTTTATAAGGTGTTCTAAGATGGATAGTTTAAAGGATAGAATTAATATAGCGGTAGCCGTGGTTGTCTTTAACAGACTTGATTGCATGAAAGCGATAATTGATTCTGTAAGAAAAGTTAAGCCGTCGAGGCTCTATATAATATCCGATGATCCCAGGAGTGGAGTTGAGGGCGAGGATGTCAAGGTGAAAGCAGTTAGGCGATATGAAAAAGTGTTGATTGGGACTGCAAGCTGATCAAGGTATATGCAGATAGAAATATGGGCGCACCGTAAGATCTGTAACCGGTTCTTCCCAAGGCTATATAAAAAGATTATCAGATACTTTAGATAATATCTGTATGATTCGAGCTAAAAATAGTGTCTAATCATAGCTTGTACTCTGTTTGATAAAAAGGACAATATATGGTAAACTTAACGGAAAATTTTAAGGGCAGAGGAAACTATAGTAGTAATGAAAGATTGTAAAAGAGATCATCTTTATTATATAGATGTTTTAAGGATAGCCTCTGTCGTGGCGGTCATACTGGCGCATGCCCATCTTGAGTATGTATATTACATGTATTGGAGCGTTCTTGTATTTACTGCAATAAGCGGTGCAATGATGCTTGGCAGAGAGAATATAGATATGAGAAGATTATATACTCATAGTATCTGCCGTATTGTCACGGCTTTTGTTTTCTGGTCCGCCGTATATTCGCTCCTTCAGAATCTTTTGCTTCCTCTTTTGGACGGTAATCCCATCAGTGTTAAGCTGATCATAACGAGCCTTGTGGAAGGTCAGTACCATTTATGGTATTGCTATATGATAACGGGTCTGTTTATCCTTGCTCCGTGTTTTAAGGCAGTTATTGATAAGGATATACATCTGGGACTGTATTTTTGCCTTGTTGCTTTTGTTTTTTCGATAATTATACCTTCATTTCAGAATATTGACATTCTTAAATGGACGGCCACTCCGACAGGCAATATTGGCCTTGAAGGTTTACGGTTTTCCTTTTATTTTGTTATGGGATACTATCTTGTGAATTATGATTTTTCAGCTTCTTTCAGGAAAATCATATACATTGCGGGAGCCATCTTCCTGATCCCGTTTATTGCATTTCCCAATACCGCTTTTTTCAATGTTTATGAAGCAGTAGTGGCGATCGCTATATTTGTAGCAGCCAGATATCTTATTGATCTAAAGAGCGTCAGGCTAAAAAAGGCCGTCAGTACACTTGCGGATTCCGTTTTTTCCGTTTATCTTATACATGATATCTTTAATATTGTATATGGGCGGATATTTGGAAGGGAGCATTCTCCGGCATATGATATAGGTAAGTTCTGCTTTACACTTATATTAAGCTTTGCTGCGGGTCTGCTTATTAGGAAATGCAAAAGAGTATCATCTTACATCTCGTAATGAAATGTTTGGAGCAATACATATGGATAAAGATTCCGTGACGAAAAAAAGAGGTAAAATATATGGTATAGATATAGTAAGGATACTGGCCTGTATAAGCGTATATACCCATCATTATCTGAGGATGGAGCTGGAACCGGCAATGGAAGGCTTTAATACATTCAGAAGATCTTCACTTTTTAAATGTTTGTTTGGTATTTTAGGGGCGGAGTATGCGGTTATAGCTTTTTTTGTTATCGCTGGTTTCTTCATGTCATATAATACAGGAAAAGAACCCATACAGTCCATTGAATATGGAAAAAAATGTATGTATAAATGTATGAAAATCATTATTCCGTCTTTTACAGTCATTACAGCAACGGCTCTTATCTCATTACCGCTTAAGATTGCAGGTATGGCTGAAATATTCAGTATTCGAGAGTATTTCTTTGATCTGCTTAAACTGATAATAGGAATCCAGGGTGATAAACATATACATTATGCATATCCGCTGTGGTTTCAGCATTTTATTTTCATGGGTTATATATTCGGATACATTTTTTTGTATGTCTTTCGAAACGAGCAGAGAATAAGGCTGGCAGCTTATATCCCGGTTCTTATATATTCGCTGTTTAATTCGGAATATGTTTTTATGGTCTTCGTGGGAATGCTTGTCGGAGAACTGTGTACCGGAAAGTATGAGAAGCGGTTAAGGAAGATATTCGGAAATGTATTTTTGAATGTTCTGTTTATGATAATACTCTCATCGGGAATGTCATTCGTTATAAAGGAAAATTATGACATCCCCGGTATATACGGGCCGGCAACACTGCTTTTTGCTCTGTTTCTGCTTATAGTATATTGTATGAGTGATTCTGCAGAAGGAAATAAACATAAGGCTATTGATTTCCTCTCATCGAACA
>JAILKH010000119.1 GCA_024693925.1 Lachnospiraceae bacterium
TATCTTACAAAATATATTGTGTTATAAAAACAATTATAATTGTTTCCGTCCCCTTTCGGGGATTCCTATTATCTTACCCTGACCCAAGTATCCCAAGAAAATCAATATTTCAGAGACATTTTGCGTGGGAAATCAAAATGATATTCTACATTCTCCAAATTGAAGGGTTTCTCCTTCGAAATATGTACATTTTACTATATGCGGGGCAACACCAAGATATTTATCTTTATCATGTCTGTGCATTTCAGGTACGTTTGTATTCTTGAAAATCACAGGTATATATTTAACTGCATCTTCCCTGAACATAGCATACATAATAGATTTAGTTGCATATCCTGCACCACCACCCACATATACTGTCTGGTCGCAAATCCTTCCCATTCCCGAAAATTTTGACAGAAAATGTTCATAATATATATCATCAAAAAGATTCACAGCTTTTATAACATAATCAATATCCCATGGTACTATAGAATGATCCATGGTGATAGTGAATTCAACAATCGTTCCGGGTTTTATACATTCTCTAAGAAGATTCAATCGTTTTTCCGTTCCATCCACGTGTCTTTCTATTTTCTGACAAAGAACAAAATTATCCATTTCAATTGGCTTGGAATCACTTATTATAAACCCGGATAAAATATCATTTACCGCATCCTCTCTACGTTCCTCATTCTTATTAAGTGTATTTAAAAAAACAGCTTCAGTATTTCTCATTTCTCTTGCAAGATATACATTACGATAAGCTTCTCTTTCATTTGGAATAGCATATTTAAATTTTTTCTTTAAATCTGTACATTCATTATCAAATAAATTCTTCATCAGGATAATAGTCCTTAACATCCCCTTTAAGGTACTTCCGGGAATATATGCTTTTCCGTATGGATCCTTAACAAACTCCATTACTTGGGTTCTTAATCCCTTTTGAAGAGTAGTATCTCCCTTTTCTAAAACGTATCTCATTATTTCTGAAAGATCTTTCTGTTTTATACCCTTACTATAAAACCAATCCTTTAGATATGTCCTGTTGTCATTAAGCATATAATCTTCATATTGATTCTTTAAGCTTCTTTTTTCCATCAATTGATATGTTTTGATGGGATCAATAACCCCGATTTTATTTTCCGGAAGAAACAAGTATTCTTTCTTGTTTATTTCACGACCGCTTCCGACAAAAACAGGCCCTATAACCTCTAATTTTACATCATAACTTTTAAGATATTCTTTCATGGTCACCTCAAACTTATAGTCTTATAAACATGGGTTTTGCATAACGCCATACACTATGGCTACCTCCTGCAGAAACGTCATATATATCTCCTTCAAATTTATTTTGAAAAACAGATCCTGCTAAAAAGGCATACATATCTTTTTTCTTAAGAGGAGTATTTGAATAATTATCTGAATAGACAAATCCGCTTCTTCTAGTTAATTGATATCCTGAATTTTTTATTACATTTTCCAACTCATTTTCTCCAGGTAACGATAGATTCATTGTCATATACCTGCCTTCATTATTATTAAATAGGGTTTTTAGCGAATCAGGTAGTCTTTTTTTTCTGGCAGCAAATCTTCCCAATCCGGTAGATCTTCTGCCTCCTATTCCCGTATAAGACAGTTCTTCAATTAATGTATCAAATAACTCTTCAGCACTTGTATCCATGAATCTGACAATAAAATATAATCCGGCGTTACTGTTAAATAAAAATGTACCTATTCGATACGGTACCGTATCTTCATCACTGGAGATCAATGCTGAAACCTTAATATCACTTATACCAAGTTGTGAAAGTAGATCCCCTTTTTTTATATCCATGTCACCGCCAAGATAATTAGAAAATTCGGATGCCGGTATATAAGTAAGCTTTTTGTATCTCTTTTTTAATGATGAATTCCCCAAGTCTTCTCCCTTTTCTATATTAATAAATGGCTTAGGAATAAAATACTCTTTATTTACAAAGGGAAATGCATCTGAAAATAATATTTGTCCATTTTTCGCATAATCAACTAATTTTTCCAGTCTTTCTTCTCCTGCCTTTACTGCCTCCGTACAAAGAGCAGAGAATAGTGTGTCTGAATAAAAAGAAATACCAGATGATTCTAATGCTCTCTCTCCAAAGTGAACTCCTGCAGAAAAAGTTAATTCATATATCAGATAATCCATAATTCATCCTTTACTAATATTGTACTGCTTTCAATATATCGTTACAGTTTTTGATTAATGCATCATCGATGATACCTATTACAGGCTCTGCAATAAGATCTTTAAATGCTACCTTGCCATATCCTCTACTCCCGTTTCCACCAAGGTAATCATATTGAAGAAGCTTAAATCCCTCTGCAAGGGTTTCAAAATCTTCTATCAATTCTTCCTTATTTTCCACATCATACATAATATCAAGATCAAATTCAGAGCCTCTAACTGCCCTTTCTATCTGACGTGGGTTTGCAACTGCAGTAGCTCTGTTTATCGAATTTTCAAATTTAATCTCGGTCAAGCTTGATAGTCCTTGTCTTCTTAATTCTTCCACATTAGACAACAGCATATCTGAAACTAATATTCTGCTTCTTTTTACAGTACCGTTCGTTTTCTTTGCGGATCCAAATAGTCTTGTAATTCTTATGCAATCATCATTCGGATCAGTTGCAAGCTCCTGATTATACTCCTTTGCTAACAATGTTCTCATCTTACCTTTAAGAGAGCTTCCCGGAATCATGGGAAGGTTAGTTCTGATATCCTTAAATATTGGGGCATCAACTGCTCCAATTGCAGCAAATGCTGATGATCCTCCAATATTTAAGGATATCAGAACTAACCTTCCCATGATTCCGGGAAGCTCTCTTAAAGGTAAGATGAGAACATTGTTAGCAAAGGAGTATAATCAG
>JAILKH010000141.1 GCA_024693925.1 Lachnospiraceae bacterium
ATAAATATATCATAAGAATCATTTTATTACTGATTCACTGTATTTTGTTTTAAGATAAACCAAAAGAACAGAAATATCTGCAGGACTTACTCCGGATATTCTTGAAGCCTGCCCTATAGATACAGGACTATATGTTATTAACTTCTGTCTGGCTTCTAATCTTAAACCACTTATTTCATTATAATCCAGATCATTTGGAATTTTCTTTTCTTCCATCTTTTTGAATGCTTCTACCTGTCTGATCTGTTTATCTATATAACCTGCATATTTTATATTTATATTTACCTGTTCCCTTATATCTTCGGGTAAATCAATTCTTTCACTATCTATAGGAGCGATGAGATAGTAATCCAATTCGGGTCTGCTTATAAGTTCATATAATGAACTTCCTGACTTTAATCCGGTACTGTTATTTGCTGTAAGAAAATCAGTAACTTTCTTAGATGTACCTACATAAGTATTTTTTAGTCTTTCGATTTCTTCATTTATCTGTTTTTCTTTTAATAATACCTTTTCATATTCTTCTTTTGATACAAGTCCTACTTCATAACCTGTTTTTCTTAATCTTAAATCAGCATTATCCTGTCTTAACAAAAGTCTGTATTCTGCCCGGCTTGTCATCATTCTGTACGGCTCATGATTTTCCTTAGTTACAAGATCATCAATTAAAACACCTATATAACCCTGTGACCTGTCTATTATTATCTTTTCTTTTCCGAGTACCGACATGGCAGCATTGATTCCCGCTATCAGACCCTGTGCCGCAGCTTCTTCATAACCGGAACTTCCGTTAAACTGACCGCCTGCAAACAGATTTTTGATTTTCTTAAATTCAAGAGTAGGGTATAATTGCCTTGGATTTATACAGTCATATTCTATTGCATATGCATTTCTTACTATCTTACAATTTTCAAGACCCGGAACAGTTCTGTACATTTCAATCTGAACATCTTCAGGCATAGATGAAGACATTCCACCAATATATACTTCATTGGTTGACAGTCCTTCAGGTTCTATGAATAATTGATGTCTTTCCTTATCTGCAAATCTTACCACTTTATCTTCAATTGAAGGACAGTATCTCGGTCCTGTTCCCTCTATGATCCCTGCATAAATAGGTGATCTGTCAAGATTATTTCTTATTATTTCATGAGTTTTTTCATTTGTATATGTAAGATAACACTTTACCTGTTCCTTTTGAATTAATTCAGGATCAGTTGAAAAAGAAAATGGAACAATTCTTTCATCACCTGATTGTTCAGTCATTTTTGAATAATCAACTGTACGACCATCCATTCTTGCCGGTGTACCGGTTTTAAATCTTACTAATTCTATACCGGCTTTTTCAAGTGATTCAGTAAGATGATTTGCTGCCTGAAGTCCGTTAGGCCCTGTATATGTTATTGCCTCACCACATAAACACCTTGCTCTTAAATAAGTTCCTGTACATAATACTACTGCTTTTGTATTATATACGCATCCGGTATATATTTTTACACCACAAGCTTCATTATTTTTATTAAGTATCAATTCTGATACTTCTGCCTGCTTTATAGTAAGATTCTCCTGATTTTCAAGAACCTGCCTCATTGTTTTTGAATATTCTGCCTTATCTGCCTGGGCACGTAATGAGTGAACAGCAGGACCCTTTGATCTGTTAAGCATTTTAGACTGAATAAAGGTTTTATCAATATTTTTGCCCATTTCTCCACCGAGTGCATCCAATTCTCTTACCAGATGACCTTTTGAACTTCCTCCCACACTCGGGTTGCAGGGCATTAATGCTATACTGTTTACACTTACAGTAAATACTATAGTCTTTAGTCCCAACCGTGCACATGCCAATGCTGCTTCACAACCTGCATGTCCTGCACCTACTATTGCTATATCATAGGTTTCTTCATACATCTTTTATAACCTCTACAAACAAGTTTTACTATTTACCCATACAGAATTTTGAAAATATTTCTTCTATAATATCATCATTAGTCTTTTCACCTGTTATAAATCCAAGACTGTCATAAGAATTCATAAGATCTATAGATATCAAATCTTCAGGTAATTCCTGATCAATTCCTTCCAATACCATATTAAGACTTTCAATTGTTTTATCTATCAAATATAAATGTCTTTCATTTGTAATTATGATTTCATCATTATATCCTGTATTTCCGCTTATAAACATTTCTTCTATTTTTTCTTTAAACTCTTTTATTCCCGTTTCATCCTTGGATGATATCTGCATAACTGTTTTACCGGTATATTTTTTTACATCATCGATAGTTGTTTTTAAGGTAAGATCACTTTTATTTAAAAGTATTATACAGTTTTTATCATTAATATACTTTATTATTTCTATATCAGAATTATCAAGAGTAACAGATGAATCTATAAGCATCAGGATAAGATCTGCTTCATTGGCATATTTATAAGTTCTCTCAACTCCTATTTTTTCTATTATATCTTCGGTATCCCTTATACCTGCAGTATCTATAAGCCTTAAAGACAGATTATTTATCATTATATTCTGTTCTATTATATCTCTCGTAGTACCGGCAATATCTGTTACAATTGCCGCTTCCTCTCCTGTTAATATATTTAATAAAGAAGATTTACCTACGTTTGGTTTACCTATTATTACAGTACTTAAACCTTCTTTTATAATTTTTCCTTCATTAAAGGATTTTTTTAATAAATCAAGTTTTTTTATTATTTCTTCTGTTTTAATTCTGAGTCCATCATAATATCCATTTAAATCATAATGCTCAGGGTCATCAAGTGCAGCTTCTATATATGCGATTTCATATTTTATTTCATTTCTTAATTCATTTATTTTCTCATAAAGCTTTCCTGTCAGCTGTTTAACTGAGTTCATTAAAGAATAATTATTTTTTGAATTTATTACATCTATTACTGCTTCAGCTTCGGAAAGATCTATACGTCCGTTTAAAAAAGCTCTTTTTGTATACTCACCGGGTTCTGCCGGTCTTGCTCCGTATTTTATTACAGTATTCAGTATTCTTTTCATTACAAGATTACCGCCATGACAGTTTATTTCAACTGTATCTTCTGTAGTAAAGCTTTTTGGAGATTTTAATACAATCAGAAGTACTTCATCTACAGTTTCTTCACCATCTTTTATAAAACCATAATAAACCCTGTGAGACTCAAGCTTTTCCAGCTTATTTCCGTATTTATTACAGAATATGCTTAATGCAATATTAAAAGAATCTTTACCGCTTATTCTTATTATTCCTATTCCTGAATTATTCATTCCGGTTGCTATGGCTGCAATTGTATCGGTTGTATGCATTTTTTTTCCTTTTAAAAATTTTGAATCTAAAATCAGGTGTATTAAATAAATGTCCGGTCATTAAAAAATAATAACCGGACCTTTAATAATCTTTATAAACTATAACTATTTATTAAGTGTTATAACAACACGTCTGAACGGTTCATCACCTTCACTGTGTGTACTTACATACTTATCATTCTGAAGAGTCGAATGGATAACCCTTCTTTCATAAGGATTCATTGGCTCAAGTGTAACAGATCTCTTTGTTCTCTTAACCTTATAAGCAAGATTTTTTGCAAGATTTTCCAATGTATCCTTTCTTCTTTTTCTGTAATTCTCGGTATCAACTTTTACTCTTATATACTCATTGCTTCCCTTATTAACTACAAGACTTGTCAGATACTGCAATGAATCAAGTGTCTGTCCTCTTTTTCCTATAAGCACACCCATTTCATCACCGGATAATTCAATATCCATATCATTTCCTATCTTTTCAACCTTTATACTAACATTCATTCCCATAGCATTAAATACTTTATCAAGGAATTCCTTTGGATCATTTTCAGATCCTGTTTTTACGCTTTTAACTGCTTCTGTTTTACTGTCATCTTTTTTCTCACTATTATTTTCAACTGTTTCTGTTTTTGAAACGGATTCTTTAACATTTATATCCGAAACCGAATTATCATCTTTTACTCTTGCTTTTATAACAGCATTCTTAAACCCTATTCCCAAAAATCCCGAAGATCCTTTATCAATTACTTCATATTCAAGTCTGTCACTTGTTACAGTAAATTTCTGACATGCTTCGGTAATCGCATCATCAACAGTCTTTCCGCTGAATTCTACATATTCCATCAATTTATCCTCCTGATATCCAATTAGTAACAATAATTAATTAATGATATACTATTTTTGATTATTCTTTTTATTATAATTACTTACCATATTTGCTTTTGCTGCCAGACTTCCGGCTTTCTCATTACCGGAATAATTATTCTCAGAGGAACTTGTTTCTTTATCAATCCTATCATTATTAACAATAGCCCTGGTACTTATTTTTGCATTATTTGAAATGCCAGAAGCTTCATAGATTTTTTTGCTTTTTTCAGCCTTAAGCTTAGCCTTGTCAGCATTCTTTTCTATTATCTCATCCATATTCATCTTATCAAGATGCTTATTGATGACTACCTGCTGAATACTTCTTACAACAGCACCCGCTATCCAGTAAATACCCATACCTACAGGAAGACTGAAACAGAAAAACATCGACATAAGCGGCATCATATAATTCATTGTTTTCATTGAAGCTGCCATTGAATCCTGTTGCTGGTTCTGTCCGGGTTTAGTTTCAGGCTGAGGCATAAGCTTTGTATTAAGCCACTGGGTCAGTGCAGAAAACAAAGGAATTAACAATGCTCCGAGAACTATAGCGAAATTGTGGGTTGACATTCCTTCTTTTAAATAATAAGAAGGAGAATTGGCTATATTAAGCCCCAAAAAAGTATTGTACTTTTCAAAAATATCAAACGCTCCCGTATGTGAAGCATTTGTTATTAAATCCTTAAGAGATACAAAATTACCCGGTGCATAAATATTATGCCATTCTGCTGTAGTAGCTTTATTTAATACATCTATAAAAGTATTTATGAGATATTCCTCATCACCGTTAATAAACAGTTCGTTGGCAAACTGTTTTCCGAACCTTGCTGCGGCAGAGAAATTTTCCGGATTTTGGATAAAGTCGGTACTTCCATCCATTCTTATGAATTCTTCTACAAAAGGAAAAAAACCTTCCTTTACTTTACTTACATATGCCGGAATATTATCTATAACTCTATAGAGAGCAAACAATATGGGCATCTGTATAACAAGCTGTAAACAGCTTCCGGTCGGCGAGGTTCCGTATTTGGCATACACTGCCTTTGTTTCCTCATTCATCCTGACCATGCTTTCATTGTCTTTTTTATCCTTATACTTTGCCTGGATAGCCTGAAGTTCCGGATTCATTTTTGCCGAAAGCTTTGAAAACTTCTGCTGCTTTATTGTAAGAGGCATCAGCAACAGATAAATAACAATAGTAAATAAAATAATAGTCAGTCCAATATTAGGAATTCCTATTTTATCAAGCATAACAAATATAGCATTCATTATATATCCGAGAAGCTTTGCTATAGGTCCCAATATTGCACCGCTATATTGTGTAAGAAATACACTGTACAATTCTTAATCCTCCTGCATTACTAAACAAGCTTATGGAACAGGATCATATCCACCCTTTGAAAATGGATTACACCTGATTATTCTCCAAACAGCTAATATACTTCCTTTTAAAGCTCCGTATTTTTCAATCGCTTCCAAACCATATTGGGAACATGACGGAATATAAGGACATTTTGTCCTTTTAAGACATGAAATATATTTTTGATAGAACTTTATAGTATAAATAAGTATTGTTTTCATTTCTATAATAAATGACTATAAAGAAGTCAATGTTTTATCAATCCGTCATAAATCTTATGAAGCTTTAAAAGATGCAGCAAAGCCGATTCTACATTTCTATAACTTAAATCAGCCGCTCCGCTGCGTGCTATGACTACAATATCCAAACCACTATTGAACATTTTTTCATGCTGTCTGTAGCTTTCTTTAACCAATCTCTTTATTCTGTGTCTTATTACACTGTTACCTACTTTTTTACTGACTGAAATTCCAAGTCTGTTATGATCCTTACCGTTTTCAAATGCATACATTATAAAATATCTGTTTACTTTTGATTTTCCTTTTAAATATACCAGCTTAAAATCACTGTTTTTTTTCAAAAGATATGTATACTTCATTTAATTGCCAAAACAGAAAAGACCACATTTCTGCGGTCTAAGCTGATAATCTTTTTCTTCCCTTTAATCTTCTGGAAGCCAAAACCTTTCTTCCGCCCGGAGTACTCATTCTGCTTCTGAATCCATGAACCTTGGCTCTTTGTCTTTTCTTTGGCTGAAATGTCATCTTCATGATAAGGCACCTCCTTCTATTCAAATTTGATAAGTATACATTGTGAAAACATCTCTACAATTATATTAGAAAGAAAATAACCAGTCAAGATTAAATGATTATAATTTACATAATATTTTTCCACATTATGTGGATACTTATACACATACCTGTTGATAACTCTATATTATCATTTTAAATATCACAAATAAAACTGTTTA
>JAILKH010000142.1 GCA_024693925.1 Lachnospiraceae bacterium
AACTGTATCCCTTGCCTCAGCCACAATCTCCTCCAGGCTCATCTCCCGCGGCGGATATACGATACGATTGATAATGTGTACCAGTGCTGCCGCCGGCATATATCCCAGCGAATGGCAATGCGTGATCCTCGCCAGATCTCCAGCCGCTTTATCCAGTTCCCCCAGATGTTCCAGCCCTCCGTAATCCAGTGCCAGCGGAGCCACTCGCATGATTCCCCCGGCACCTTTTCGGTCATTCCGGTTCAGATAAATATCCCGATATCCATGCGTCCCCTGATATTTCAATTCTTCCAGCGCCGCGATACAGGTGGTTCCCGGCACCCTGCGCGCAAACAGTTCGGGCACATCCAGAAGCCAACAGAGACGTTCCTTTGTCTCCGGACTTCCATACGGCAATTCCTGCGTCTTATACCAGTCCATATAGGCATCAAACACATACGCCACCGGCGGATCCTGTACGCCCTTCAAACACCGCATCGTATCTCCGACCAGAAGGCCATTTGCCGTAAACAGACTCATCTGCGTGTCATCCGAAATCAGCGGTTTGCCTTTTCTCGGATCTGCCTGATAGGCAGTGATACCCTTCTCCCCATATCGTTCTTTTATAACATTCTCCCGCAGAAACTCGATCGGATAGCCCAACGTATCGCCTACAGCTCCACCGATCATACAGCCGCGGATCCTGTCACGATATGGTTCACTTTCCAGGCGTTTTTCTTCTGTCATATATACCCCCTTATGCCACCGAATCGATCATATTCCTGACCGTCTCTATGATACTGATTATATGATATTTCACAACAAATGCCAAGTTGGTATATTCCGGATACTTTTCCTTATTCTCCCCGAGCACGGGCATAACCGCCAGGTACTAAGGAACTGTTACAAAATTACTTGAACAGTTCCTAAGGAATTGTATTAACGAAAAACACTATTCTCAAACATTTGCATATCCTTATCACTCTTTTTCACTTTCATCAGATCCGAACCAGTATTCACTCTCACGATATATCAGTTCGGAAAGTTTCCTGTCATTCATTGCCGGGTACATCTCTGCATACCTGTACAATTCCTTACAACCGGCTTCACCATAATGAGATACAATAATAGATCGAATGCATTCATAAACATCTCTTCGCTTTCTTTCTTCTGTATTTTTTTTACTTTTCGACAGATCTTTTTCCCGCATATCTATCGCGTTCCTTACGATCATAATATCCGCCTCCAACCTCCCCAAACAGTATCCTATACTCTTCCCATAATTATATCTTCTTTCCCAAAAAGCTTTCTCGATCTCCAGCATAAACAAAGACTCCCTTATGCATTTCCCAATTCTTCATCATATCCCAGCCAGTATTCACTTTCTTCAAATATCCGTTTGGCCAGTTTCTTGCAATCCATGGTTGGATAATCTGCTAAATATTTATATAACTCTTTCTGCCCCTCATTCCCAAATACTTCCGTCACCATGTATACAAAATTTTTGTGCCGTGTATGATATGTTTCATACTTACCCGGCAATTCTCCCCCCTGCCTTCTTTCTTTCGCCTTCAGGTATTTTAATTCGCCCTCCACCCTGCTCCTTGTTTCACTAATATAAGCCGCCAGAATACAAAAACACTTATTATATCGGTTATCATACCGTTCCCGATTCTTCTCGTTTCTTTCTATTTCAAGCATTGATCCAACACCTCACATCTACAATACTGTTTCCACAATTGTTTATATTTCGTCAATCCGTCAATATGGTCCACAATACCTGCTCCAAGATCAGTCATTGCCACATTATTTCGGGAACTCCTGAATCTGCCATATACAAGCAACATTTTTTCTGCCATATCCATCAACGCCTTCTCAAATCCATTCTCCACAAACAGTTCCGTATTTAGAACGAGCCTATGAATTTTGTACTTTCTACCATTCCGTTTTTTTCTGTAATCCCTCTCACAATATTGCAGACCATCCAAATACTTCCCATTTGTCAAAACAATTTCCGGAAACTGATCATAAATTTTATATGGATATATCATTTCAAAACTGTCAACGAGTATTTTACAAAGTTCCTTTTCCCGTATCCCCATTTCTTTTCTTTCTATACTCTTCATGCAGGCATAATCTTCCAATACCGATTTAGCTCCAAGCAGCCGAAATACAGGATTCACAAAACGTTTTCCCTGATATAGCGGATTAAAACGAATCCATTCTTCACATTCTTTTATCATACTATTTTTTACCACATCGGATCGAACACGCTCAAGATACACCAGATTTAAGTATTTCTTCATAAATCTTCGTTTATATTTCTGCTCGGATGCAACTTTCCTTACCAACTCACACACAACGTAATACCATGTATCCGGATCCGCAATTCTTTGAGGAATATCATTCCAATACTTTATCATCTTCAGTAACAACTGATACGATGTCTTTGCATCAAACATTCTGACTCTGCGATTCAAAAACAGAATGCTCTCGTATTCCTCAAAATTTGATCTTTTTCGTTTATCTGCTTTTCTCATGTCGCAGTTTACTACAATCACGAGTTCCAGGGGAAGACGTCCTCTGGCCAGACGATTGCAAAACAAAATCCCACAAATTGCCGTACCATCCCTGCAAGGAACAGGCACTGTACTCCTCTCATATATCGCATAGTCTTGTTTATTAACAATTACCTTTCCCAACAGCGGATTTTCCGGATAGTAAAAATTCAGTTTTGCTTCATCAACTCGTTGTATTTCCTCCTGACTTAACCCTGAAATCCATAATCTTGTGGTCCCATCATCTATCCTTTTTTTCAAACGATATCCAAGCATCGCCATTCGGTTTCCGTCAATTTTTTTCGTGTACCGGCAAACCGATATCTCCCAATCCGAAGATTCCATCCGGATCTTTTTTCTTTGTCTGAAGAGACATAATGCGCAGATTTTAAATCCCTCACCATACATTCCGATATACTTTCCCGGAGATTCAGTCTTTGTACTTCCTCCGATATTGGTAAGCCATTCATAAGAAAAAGGCCGTCCTTCCGTTTCCATGATCAGAATATTATCATTTCCTTTTCTCTCTTCTACATGTATATGAAAATCTTTCTCAAAATCTCTCCACCCGATACTATCATAAAAATTCTGTACAAGATCACGAAGAATCCTGTCAAAATCCCATTCTACCGCATAATCCATTGCTATTCCCAGATGTATCAGCTTTTCCTTATCATGCATGCTTTCTCCCACCTCTTTTATGAATACGTTTCCACCGTTCCGAATAAACTTTCAGTTCCTCTGCTTTTTCAAGCATTCGCATATTCATTATATAAAGTGCTTTATGAAACTGCATTGAACTATCCCCTCCGTACTGGTGCAGTAATTCATGTAGATAAACTGATAAAGCAGTACCAAAACTGTCTCCCCAGAGAACATCTTTTAAAAGATATACCGTATCAATTTTTCTTTTTGTCGTCAATCCAAATGCATTTCTGGATTTTATTCGCAATTTCCTCGTTTCCGCCAATCCTTCTAATGCCAGATCCGTCTTTGTAAACATCATACAATAGGGCAATTCATCATATTGGTATATATCAGAAAAATACTTCGTAGCTACTTTTTCCAACAAAGATATGAATTTCCATTCTCTGTTGCCCGGCTCTTCCGTAACTTCATATCCATTCGCTTCCCTGCACATCATATCAATATCTTTGATTCCCATATCAACAAATTCAGGAAGCACAACAGCCCGTTTCCCGTAATATTTTGAGTCCCGAAACCATAGTTTCGCTATCCTCACTTTGTGATCCGATAGCCAATAATTTTTTGTTATATCAGCCACAACTTCCTCATCATACATAGCTTTGAATTTATCTTTTACCTCATCATTTGACGAAGCAATCTCTATCAGCCGCTCCACGATCTCCTTCGGTGAAATCTTACAACCATCTCTGCGATTTCCATTCCAAAACTTTCGGAGACGTTGTAATACTTCAAAAGCCTGTGCACTATCCAGTTGATCGATTACATCCATTACACATTCTTCTGTCTGCCGTGAATTCAGATGATCTCTATCACGGTCATCCCCGGAAACAGAATATGTGTGATTACATACAATGATCGGAAAACAGATGGACTCACGGTATTGATATCCTACATATACCCGCCCCCGGCGATATACTCCTTTTTCCGTCTTCTTTGTACCATATACCGCGCAGGAATCGTTCTCAGCAATCAACTCACCAAAAAGAGGATTCTCTATATAATAAAAATCCTTCAAGACACTCAAGAATATCTCATAATTCTCCTTATCCACCCCATCCAGAACAAGTCGTGCTCCTTCTATTGCCGGTTGTTTTGTAATATCATAAGCCAGGCAGAAAACACTCTTGTTATCTATCTTCTTTTCTTTTTCTGTGACCTTTATTTTCCAGGTTCTTGATTCCATTGTAACCGACAGATGAAAATCCCTATATGCGACAAGGGATGCTATTTTAAATCCTTCACCGAACTTTCCGGCATAGCCGGTATCTGTCCCCCTCTTCGAAGATGTTCCGATATACAGTAACCATTCCTTATCAAAATCTACCTGTGAAATCATCACCAATTCTTTTTTCTCTTCATTATAAAAATACTTAAAGTCATCAGAAAAACGATTAAAACCAATCGCATCATAAAAGTTCTGTATATAATCCCTCATAACTTTATAAATAGACCACTTAACCGGATAGGTCATCAACAAATTTAATTCTTTAACAGCCATATTGCACCTTTTTATTTAGTTTTAACTCCTATATATAGTTATTTTGTTGTATA
>JAILKH010000168.1 GCA_024693925.1 Lachnospiraceae bacterium
TGAAGTTAACATTGACGCCATAATTCTTTGGATAATAGTATCTTACATTATCTTTTTCTCTCCTTGCTGAAGCTCCTGCTTTTAAGAAAAGAAACTCATTCATCTCAATAGTTTCACGCTTTAATTTCGTCCCCTCAACTTTTCTTGAGGTCTTTAAGCCACAGAATATACATTTCGCTGTTTCTGTTCCATCCATCTTAAAGGTTGCATTATCATCATAAACGTAGTCGCCAAATTCATGGTGCTTTAGTGGAATAGGTTCCGTATAGCTCTCACCGCATCTGCAAGTATACTCAACTATCCCTTCTTCTTTACACGTTGGTTCCTTTATAACCTCTTCTATATATTTATGTTCATGAAAAGCGCATCCTGAAAAGAAAATAGCTATCACATATAACAATATAAATACTTCTTTATTCATTTTCCCCATGCATCCCTAGTTTAAATAATAATCTTTAAGATACTTTATCCTATTTTCTGTAGTATTACCTTCCGAATCAGTCGCCATCCAAGTAACATGGTCACTATACGAAAATACATCCAAAGATTTATCCGAATGTACATCTCGGGATAGACTTGTGTCGACAAAATCATATAACATAATCATATGATACCCATTCTCAAACCATGAGAAATTATAAAGAAGTAAAGTCTTTCCGAAACAATCATATGCAACCATTTCAGATGATAGCAATTCAGACATAAACTCATCATATGCCGGAATTTCACCTGAAATTACATTAAGTTCGGATAGATCACTGATTTTTCGATAATCTGAAGCATTTCTGCTTAATGTTTCTATTGACTGTCCTCCATATTCATCAAAAAATTCTAAATAGCTGTATGGATTATTAGAATACCACTCAGGATATCCATATTCAGCCATAGTCACAAAGTGATCCTTCAATGCTTCATAGGTTCGTCCATCCACATGAAATCTGTACATTCCATCTTCCGACTCTCCGTCCACATCTACCTCGTCACCTTTTGTAAATGATATATCATATAAACCGGAATTATCTTGAACTGCAAATTCATCTATGACGCGCATCTTTATTGCAATATCATTAAAAATGTGCTCGAGCTTCGTACCAACTGCCCTTTTTGTGATTTTTTCCCCGCATAAAACACAGGTTGAAGTCTCTGTTCCATCTGCATATACAGTTGCATTATTATCATAAACATACTCACCGAGTTCATGAGTTTTGGCAGGAATTGCTGAAATAAAATAATCTCCGCATTCGCATGAAAATTTAGCTACTCCGCCTGCTACACAAGAAGGTTCTGTAACAACCTCCTTATTATATTTATGAACATGCTTCTCAGTTTCTTCTTTTATCTCAACTTTCTCTTTTACATTGCCACATCCTATCAAACAAAGGACAGAAAAAGCGATTATCAGTATTCTTTTCATTTAACCCCCTAATATACCTGAAAATCAGAAATAGAACGATACTTCTGCATTGTTGAATAAGAGTAGTTATAATAATATCCTCCATTTTCAATAGCAGCATCCAACTTGTCTAATTCCACAACACACTCAAAGTTTAAACTATCATAATCATCAAAAAGGAAGAACGGAACGTATTCTTTTCCTTCGTCTGTCCAAACACAATTATAAAGAAGAACGCTCGTATCATTATGCGTGTATACTACAAGTTCATATTTATCATTCTCGGTCCAAAAATCAATCCACGCTTTTACACCCGAATGACGTTCAAGTTCCGATAAATCTTCTATCTCCCTAAAATCCGAAGCATTTCTGGAAATAAGAGCGAAATCTCGTATATATTCAACTTCACCATTATAATCAATCCTATAGGTTCCGGGTTCAATTTTTGCTGTGACTACAAAATGATCCCCGGGATTAATAAAATCAACATATCCCTCATGTTCAGCATTATATGTATCCTGAATATGATAAAAACATCTGGCATACATTATAGTTGGTTCCATTACTATGGTTTTATATTTGAATCTGCTACCCTCCGCGGTTCGTGTCTTAGTTTTACCGCAATATTTGCATGTAGCAGTTTCTGTTCCATCTACATCATAAGTAGAGTTTTCATCATAAACAAATTTACCGAAAAAATGCTCTACTGAAGCAATTGCCACATCATACGTAGCACCACAGGCGCATGTAAAAGTTCTGATACCATCTTCAACGCAAGTAGGTTCTTTAGTTATAGTTTCTACATATTCATGGACATGTTCTTTTACTTGTCCGCATCCGGACAAAAGAATAACCGCTATAAGCGGCAAGAATATTTTAACTTTTTTCATT
>JAILKH010000041.1 GCA_024693925.1 Lachnospiraceae bacterium
TTTATCCGTTGCCAACTGCGTTGGAACAGAATCATACATTCTTCCGATCAGTCCTGTATCATCGATTTTGAAGAAATCGTCTTTATATAAATCTATGATTTCTCTCTTTACTTCATCGATTTCTGTAAAATCGATGATACCGGGCTGATCGGAAGAATGTATGATTCTGTTACAACGCAGTTGGCAACGGATAAAAGAAGTTATGTTATTTCGGCAGCTACGGGCAAAAAAAAGATCAATAAGGATTTAGAACGTTTACATGATTTGCTGGATTCAAAGACGGTATTATCCTGCCATAATGTCCTTAATCCGAGCGTTGCGTTACCTCAAACGAAGGATGATGAGACGTTCAAACTTTATTTGGCTGATACAGGGTTATTTACTACCATGATTTTCAGATCGTCAGGGAAAACAGATGAAAACATTTATACGAAATTGTTAAGTGATTCGCTCCCTGCAGGTTTGGGATATTTATACGAAAATGCAGTTGCACAGGTAATCGCCGGGTCAGATATAGATCTTTATTATCACACATGGGAGAAAGAAAACAGTTCTCACTATTATGAGGTTGACTTTTTGCTTGCTTCAAAAACAAAGATAGTTCCGATTGAAGTTAAGTCATCCGGAATCGGCAAGCATGAATCAATTACAGAATTTCAGAAAAAGTATTCAAGGCATGTTGCGAAGGAAGTATTGCTATCACAAAAAGATATAGGCAACAGAGAAATGATGAAATTATATCCAATATATATGTTACCATTTTTAATTGAGGATCTGTGAAAGGAGTAAATCTATGACAAGCATGAGCAAGAAAAATGTCGGTATAAATAAAACGGAAAAAGCTGTATTGGGTATATTGATAAGTAATCCCGAAGACAATGGATGCTTATATGGAAAAACAGGGGTATGTTCTTGATATTTCCAATAAAAGACTGCATCATGAGATATATCTGAGTGATGCCAGAAAAGTTGCCCCGGAGAAAATGAAGACTGTGATTTGGCGTCCTATACGAAAAGAGAGTATGGAAACATAAGGAGTTTATTTACAATGATAAAGATTATTCTACTTGAAGGGAAAATGCAATATGATATTTGAAAATGAACCACTAACTCCGTTACCCGGGTTCATTTAAGTTTTTTCCACGATCATATTTTCAAGAGCATAAGGAAGTATGTCATTAGGATTCGATGTCGGATTTATCCACTCATCTATCTTTTCTGCCGGAAGTATCAGTGGCATACGGTCATGTATTACCAAAAGTTCTGCTGTCGGTTCCTTAGTAAGGATAACAAATACCGGATAGCCTTTTTCAATGCGGTACAGCCCGCACAGCCACGTTATGGTACAGCCGGCAGGCTGGATCGAAAATTTGGCCCCGATTTTTTCTTTTCCGTCAGGACTTTTGAAGTGTTGCCATTCGAAGTAATAGGAAGCTGGTATGATACATCTGTGGCATTTCCAGGCTTCTTTGAATATTGGTTTATCTTTTGCGGTTTCGGTACGGGCATTGAAGAGAGTCCGTTTGTTGTCTTTTGCAAGAAATCCCCATTGCATCGGGAATACAGTTCTTAAGCCCTTTGAGTTGGGGGCTATTACAGGCACTATGTCGGTAGGGCGTACCTCGCCGTTTGTGATCACCGGCCTGGCATGTGTCTCGACAAACTTTCGGGCAAGTCCTGAACGTGATACTGCATCCATGATATCTTTCAATTCGGGCAGGTCTTTTTCAAGAGCATATCTGGTACACATATCCTTCTCCTATGATTTATCTTTAATTCAAGTCTCGTTCGCGAGGCTTGGCGCGGGATTCGGGTTAGTAAAAGCTGACATCTTCCATATCGAATCTATGCGAATCCTCGAGGAGTGTTTATCTCAGTGAGATGAACCGCTAACCCCGTCCCCCCAGGTCAGGCCCGGTGTCCACCGATCTGATCGTTTCTCATTCTGGTTGTAGCACATTCCAGTAGGTTTATACCCTTTAGAAGAGCATTGGCCCCATATTTTGTTCGAACTTCAAGTAGTGCGGCATGGAGTTGTTTTTCTTTGTCCAAAGCTTCATAGTCCGTAAACAGATCCATTTGATAGATACCGTCATCGGATGTAACATTACAGGCACAGATCCCAAGCCGTCGAAGCAGGATCCTGTGGTCACTTTTTTTATCTATATCCTCCATTATCCGTTCGATAACCATATCAGTGGTATTGGTTGCCAATGGTATGTTGACAGTTCCGGTCGAGTGAGCGGGATGAAGGCGTCCGTACCAATCGATGGAAAGCCTTCCGTCATAAGCCGGAAAGTATTCCAGGCTTTTGTAATCATAGCTTATCCACCAGGTGAATTTCGAGGATACAAGATCTTTTTTGTACATATCGCAGCATAAGATGTCTATCATCTCCCTAAGAACAATGCATGCTTCATCATATTTATAGGGACGTGGAAGCACCTGTCCGTTGGAAAGGGAATGATTATCGCTCTTATAGTGTTTTATGTGGTACATGGTTACCGGTTCTTTTCCCCAGGCGTGATCGATAAGGATCTCTGCGTCGATGCCGAAAATTTTATAGAACCATTCCTCGTCCCATTGGGATCGCTCGGCAATGTCCCCCATAGTATACATATGGTTGTTTTTAAGCCTGGCAGCCTTGCCGTTACCGATCTGCCAGAAGTCAGTAAGCGGTCTGTGATCCCAGAGAAGATATCGATATGAATCTTCCGTTAGAGTAGCAATGCGTACTCCGTCTTTGTCTGCGGGAGCTTTCTTTGCTACTATATCCATAGCGACCTTCGCAAGGTACAGATTTGTCCCAATACCTACAGTTGCGGTAATACCGGTATTTTTCAATACATCACGGATCATGGTAAGGGCCATGATATGTGCAGGGCTCTGCCCGGATTTATCAGTCGGATCTTTATAAAAATGAAGATAGGGTGTACAGTCGATAAAGCATTCATCAATGCTGTATACGTGTATATCCTCTTCGGAAACATATTTTAAATATATTCCGTATATTTTTGTTGAGACTTTTATGTATTCACCCATCCGTGGGGTGGCTGTGATATAAAGTACCTTTGTATGGTGGGTTTGTTCATATTTTTTGATCGCCCGTTTGGCTTCGAATAATCTGGGTCTTCCGGGGACACCGATTGCTTTAAGCGCCGGAGAGACCGCAAGGCAGATGGTCTGATCCGACCTTTCGCTATCTGCCACAAGAAGATTGGCCTTTAAGGGATCCAGGCCTCTGGCAACGCATTCAACAGAAGCATAGAAGCTTTTCATATCTATTGCGATATAGGTTTTATGATTTTCATTCATCTCATCGGATAAACCTTTACTTGCTCATACAAAAGTTTTAGCTTAAAACACGGCCATATATCTTCAGATCGTCATTTTCCCCTACTTTTATGGGAGGATACTTCTCATTAAGGGATATAAGGAACAGACCATCTTCATTATCCTTTAGTTTTTTGCAGAAAGCATTCCCGTTTAAGTAAAAGATACCGATATCACCATGATCCAGGGAGGACTGTTGGTGAACCCATACGATCTGCCTGTCTTTATATTGAGGCTCCATACTGTCACCGGTTATCTGAACACCAAAGTCGGCATTTTTGGAAACTTCCTCCCCGACTTCTTTCCAGGTATAGGAACCGCTGTCCAGAAAGTTACCGGTACCGGCTGATACCATGATATCAAAGAGTTTCAGCCTTCTTGGAACAAAGGGGATGATTTCGCCGGAATTCTTTCTAAATTTACCGGAGCTGATGAGCAGTTCGGTATATTCATTTAACTTTTCTTTTCCGTCGTCATTAAGTATTGCAGCCCTGTTAAAAGGATTATATCCGTAAACAGCTTCATAAATATCCGGGATTTCAAGAATCCTGCATATTTCCATGAATGCCTGGATAGGAGGTTCGGTAAGCCCCTTTTCCCATCCTGAAATTGTTTTGTAACTTATATTGATCCCGCATTGCGCCAATTTATCGGCAAGCATCGGCTGTGTCAATTTCTTTTTTTTCCTGTTTACGGCAATTATCTGTCCGATAGGATTCATAGGAGCCCTCTCTTTAAAATCTTTGTTATTCGGATTTTGCATGTATAGAATACCACAACAGGAGTGTATATGCAAGAAAAATCTTTGAAACAAAGATAATAATGGAATAATATCGGAATAAATCCTTGATTCGCCGACTGTTTTGTAATCTGGACGAATTAAATCAAAAATGGTATCATAGAATTTAGCAGGTGCTAACTGCGTTTCGCGGATTCGACAAGTTTAGAGTTCAAAATGGATAACATTCCTGTCTACATGGACCGTTAACCCCGTCCCAATGGTCCATTTGGGAATAAAGATGAGGTAGAAAAATGAAAAAATATGATCCTGAAAAAATGGTAAAGATCAGTCGATATCAGAATTTTTTTCCTACATTGAATAAAGATATACAGAGTGATATCTATGCGAGAATGAAAGAACTTATTAAAGAAGAAAGTGCATATTGTGATAAGGGCAACTATGAACATATGGCTCAGATACTTACATCCATAGCTATGTATGAAGTACTTATCAAACATGGGAAAAGAGAAGATGAAGCATATAAGACAGTATCGGAGGAAATGTGGAAATTCCTTGATCCCACGGGGATGCAAAAGCTCTCGAAAAAGGGATTCTTTATGCCCCTTATGAAGAAAGTGGTACCGTTTGGATTTAAGCATAAATCCGGAACGGGATGGCGATATACGTGGCATAATGATACGGATTCAAAAGATGAATTTCACTTTGAATGTAATGAGTGCATCTATGAAAAGATATTAAAGCCGAGAAATCTAATGAAGTTAGGCTCCATGTGCTGTCATGCGGATATAATTAACTATGGAAATCTTCACTATACAGATTTTATACGGACCAAAACCCTGTGCCAGGGAGGAGATTACTGTGACTTTTTGTTCGTCAGACATGATACCGATGCAGGAGAAGGTTGGGAACGAACAAAGAGTGTATAATGGACCGCTATCATAAAAAACAAAGACGGTACTAAAAAAATATAACCGACAATATTCTTTTTTGTTTTATAACTCATAAAAAGCTCCTTATATATGACATTGCAGGGTTATGTTTTTAATTGTTTACATTAATACTGTGATTCATCCGACTCAGCTTCGTTAAGTGTTACATGCATATACTTCTCAACTTTATTGCCGTATTCTTCAGGGGTCATGGAGGGATCGGATATGAAATCCGTAAGAGCGGTATTGATACGGGTTTCGAGGTTCCCGGAATTATAATCATAATTTATAACATAAGAAGATGAATTTACTACAATATCTGAAAACTGATCTTGGAAAGGATCTTCATAATTACAGTGCCGGTTTCCCATTATTGATTTTGAAAGGTTTCCGAATTCCTGCTGGATATCCGTTCTTGAAAGATATTTAAGAAACTCTACCGCTTCATTAGGGTGCTTTGTCTTTGAAGAGATCATGAAAGAGTCAAAATTGCAATGGCTTAATAATGGTTCACTTCCCGCAGGAACAGGGAAAGCAAAGAAACCAAGCTCAAAGCCTGCTTCTTGGGCGATAGATTCCAGTGTCGGAAGTTCATTATTGTTGATCAGTGTTATTACAGCCTTCTGAAGTGTAAATAAGGAAGTAGCTTCCTCTCGTTGCATGGCAAGTCCGTATTTGCCGATGTACTCTTTATTCATCCATTCACGGGTTTTTGCTCCGCCGTATGAGTAAGCGTCGGCAACCTGAATATAATGTCCCAAAAGATAATCCTCTCTTTTGATGATCCCGTCGGCTAATAATTTTTGGTCTGTAAAATTATCGGCAATTGTTGCTATCCTGAATCCGGAAGGACTTCCTGCGGCAATTACGGGTATAAGACCGGCTTCTTTCATCTTTTCCATTTCATTTTCAAAATCGCTGAGTGAATCCGGTTCATGCCACCCGTATTTTGCAAACAGTGTTTTGTTATATGCAAATATGCTAAAAGAACCACGGAAGGGAATTGCGTAATATTTATTATTTACCGAACACAGTTCAAGACCTTCGGGAAAGAAAGCCTCCTTCCATTCCCCGTTATTTTCTTCGAGATATGGTGTAAGGTCCATGACTTCATCAATTGAATGAAAAATCCCCATCTGGTTTGACCAGCATACGGAAACGTCCGGAACATCTCCGGAAGCAAAACCGGTCATTAAGGTCTGGGTCAGTGCGTCCCAGGGAACAACTCTGAGTTCCACATGGATTCCCGTATCTTTTTCAAAATCTTTTGCGATCTTTTCAAACTTCTGTGCATGCTCCGGCCACATATGCAAAACACTGATGTTTTTTTTGTCTGCTTGCCCACAGCAGAAGCAGTATCAGTATTATTACTTGCGCAGCCGGTGACAGGAAAAATCATAATAAGTGCTGCAATAAATAATGTAAAGATTATTTTCATAATTATCACCTATCTGATTCAAGGAATGAAGGTTTACAATGGACCACAAACCCCGTCCCTATGGTCCATAGAGATTTTGAGAGCGTTTTTGGGGCAGGAGCTTACGCATTTGCCGCATCTTATACATTCGGAACTCATACATTCTTTAACCGGATCCACATCCATATCACAAACGTCGGCACATTTTCCGCAGTTGATACAAAGGGTCTTATCAATTTGCAGACGGAAAATACTTATTTTATTGAGTAATCCGTATAAAGCGCCAAGAGGACATAGGACTTTACAGAAAAACCTTCTGATAAAAAGGCAGCCTGTAAGTGTGATGACCAATATAGAAATCTTTAACAGAAAGATATTTCCGGTTGCATCTGCAAGCTCAGGATTTGCAGCCATAAGAGTCAGCCCTCCTTCAAGGGTACCGACAGGGCATATGTATTCACAGTAGGCCGGTTTTCCCATTCCCATATAATCGGTAAGTGCAACAGGAAGTATCAGTACAAAGACCAAAAGCAATATATATTTGATATAAGTTAAAAATTTCGGGATCTTAAATTTAGGAAGGGGGATTTTGGCAATGATATCCTGAAAGAATCCGAAAGGGCACAAAAAGCCGCAGATCCATCTTCCGCATACAGCGCCGATAGCCAGGATTATACCAACGGCATAAAAAGAAAAACCAAAATCAAGGGAGCCGGAGACTGCCTGCATGGCGCCTATCGGACAGGCCAAACTTGCGGCCGGACAGGAATAGCAGTTCATGCCGGGATTACAGAAGTTTTTAAATTTCCCCTTGTAGATGTCGCCTTTGATTAAATTTGGTAAGAACGGATTTGAATATCCAAACGCGACTGTTTGTAATAACCTGCGTTTTATATTAGCGCTAATCTTCAAAACATTACCCCTTCATCCGAGTCCTATACATTCAAGACATATATTTACCGCTTTATGAAAAACCATTGATACCTCGCCTCTTAATACGCCGAAAGCTATGGCGGTAAGGCCCGCAATAAGGAAGATATACCCGGGTTTGATTTTTGAAAGAAACTTTCCCATCATCAGTTGATCTCCTCTAGATAATCGTTAACTGCTTCTTTGTATGCATTAACCTGTGCGCCGAGGATCGTGGTATCCGGTATGATATTTCCTTCACTGTCAGCAAGGAAGGTGGTTGGAACAACATTTATACTGTTTAAAATATTATTGTATAACCATTCATCCGGTATAATATTTGTAAAAGTTACTCCTGCTTTATCACCGATCGATCCGGCAAGAGATATATGCTCTTTATCTTGAGGAC
>JAILKH010000053.1 GCA_024693925.1 Lachnospiraceae bacterium
TGTCTGCTCGGGAGTTGACTACGAGACCGTGAGCGCGGTTTTTCTTGAAAACGGTGAGGAAGACAAGAAGGTTGAACTAGCGGTCAATGTTGATGATGAAGGAGTATGCCGTGCATTTGTACCTTTTGAAGATAAGGGTGAGAGTTGTAACGGGTTTATACGGGTATCGGTTAGTGACAAAGCGGGTAATATAGCAGAGAAAACAAGTGCCGAAATCATTTATAACTGCAAAAAACCAATGATTAACTGGGACTTTCAAGGTGATTATGGTAAATGGTCCAACGAGGACAGATATATTAATTTAAAGATTGATTCGGGGGAATGTGGAATCAGGAAGGTTGCCATATATGTTGCAGAACAGAAGCAGAAGGAAGAAAAGCCTGACGATATAATGACTAATTATGAGTGCGTACTGTTGTTAAACAGCAGCGCAAAAAAACATTCGGGTTACGTTGTTGAGGTACGTGTTGTTGATAATTGCGGAAATGAGAGCAGAAAAAAGGGAAGAATATTTATCGATAAGGATTTACCCAAAGTTCAGATATCAGGAGCGGATAAGGACAGTTATCATTTGAGTGATGTCAGACTTTTTGTAGAAGTTGAAGATGTATCATATTCCGTCACCAGAGTGTATTATTGTGTGAAAAGAAAGTTTAGGGATAAGGTGTATGATGATGAAGTGGAACTTCGCACACCTGATGATTACAAGGACAATTATAATCTTACTTTTAATCTGGAGGGCGAATACGAAGTGTATGTCAGGGCTATTGACGGTGCAGGAAACGAGCAAGTGACGGACCGGGTGCATTTTTATATAGATAAAACTGCGCCGGAGGTGGCGTTTTACGGGGTGAAAGAAGGTGCTGTTACCAATAAGAATGTAGGCCTTGGGGTGATATGTGAAGAAGATTTCTATGAGAGTGTAAATGTTGATTTGACAATTAAGAAATCTGTCGGTGGCAGAAGTAATATTAACGAACCTGCTGTGTTTGAACATAATAGACGAATTGAAAAGAGGAAGGTTGTATTATCAGAGGATGGGGAGTATGAGGTGACAATGTGTGCTGTTGATATGGCGGGAAATAAATCGGTCACTGAAACATTACGCTTTACTATTGATAAGACCGCACCGAATATCAGTATGTCAGGGGTTAGTCAATATGGTCAATATGCGGGGGGTGTATCGATTAAGATTAAGCTGGAGGAAGAATTTTACGAAAACAGTAAGGTGAAGCTTAGAGCTGTTAAGACGGATTTGGATGGAAATGCAGGAGAGCTTGAACTTCCGGAGATGATTCCTGATGGAAAAATAACCATACTCAATCAGGCATTTAATGAAGATGGATTTTATCGTTTAAATGTTGATGTAAAGGACGAGGCGGGAAATAATAATAGCAAATGCTATCAGTTTTTGATTGATTCATCCGCTCCTGAGATATCAGGGATAGATAATTATGATGGAAGATATTATAGGACATTGATACCTGAAAATGAGGCACGAATAAATGCAAGAGATCTCACTTTGAAGAACTATCAATTACTGTTAAATGGGATTGAATATGATGGTGTTTCTGAAATAAAAAAGGAAGGAAAATATGTTTTAAGCGCAAAGGCGGTGGATGAATTAGGGCACACTACGGAGCAAAGTGCACAATTTATAATTGACAGCACTGCACCTGAAATAGTTTTTTACGGAGTTATGGACGGTGAAACTGTTGAAAAAGAAGGTATTGTTAAATGGGATATTATCGATTCCGGGGATATTATTGATAAAATTACAATTAACGGAAAAGAATGTGATGTCAAATTGCGCAAATTAATGTATAATACTTACGGTGATTATGATATAGTAATCAATAGTATTGACAGAGCCGGTAATACAGGTGTTTCAGAGCTGCATTTTAAATATGTTAAACCAAAGTCTATATCTATGGTGAAACCTTTAAACAATAATAAGCTGAAGTCTGAAAGAAAACCGGAAGTTGCTGTAATTATGACAGTGATTCTTGGAAGTATATTGATTTTAACTGCGATTAAATTTTATAAGCGGAATAAGAAAACTACAAATAATGAATAGTATTATAGAAGGAGAAGAGTAATGAAAAAGGCAGTTGTATTTGATATGGATGGTGTAATATTTGATTCGGAGAAATTGTACAGGAAGCATTGGATGATCAGTGCAAAAGAATTTGGTCTTGACGAAAGCATTATGGAGACACTGTTGGATCAGATAGCAGGTGCCACAAAGGAAAGAAACTCGCTGCTTATGAAGGAGCATTTTGGTGAAAGTTTTGATTACATGGTATTTAGAGAAGCCACCATGAGTAGGATGGATGAGGATATTAGGGAAAATGGTCTTGATCTAAAGCCCGGAGTAAAAGAATTATTTAATTACCTTAAGGGACATAATTATCTTATTGGTCTGGCAACCTCTACACATAAAGAGAGAGCAGAGAAAAACTTAAAGAGAGCAGGTTTGATCAGCTACTTTGACGGGATAATGTATGGCGGAATTGTTGCTAAGGGTAAACCTGCCCCGGACATTTATGAGCATGCATGTCAGTTGCTTGGGGTAAAGCCGGAGGAAGCTGTAGGAATTGAGGATTCCATTAACGGGGTGAAATCTTCTCATGCAGCGGGATTGTATACTATTATGGTTGTGGATTTGATAGAGCCTAATGACGAAGTCAACAGAATAGCCGATCAGATATACGATTCTTTATTTGAAGTTAAAACGCTTTTGGAGAACGGACTTGATTAGTCTTTAGTATGTCAGTGATGAAAAGATCTTTTGGGTAGAATACCGGCTCGGAAGGTCTTTTTTTTATAAGAAATTACGATTTTAATAAAGCAAAAATATTATTTTAATGTA
>JAILKH010000108.1 GCA_024693925.1 Lachnospiraceae bacterium
ACTATTCAGAACAGCACATAAATTTTAAAATATGAACCGTCAAGCTTGCTTGTAAGGGGCATATTTTATAAATTTATGTATTGGATGAATCCAAAGCAGCGAAAAATACGAAGTATTTTGAGCCTGTTCTGAATAGTTACATAATATTTAACAAAGACCGGATGACAGGCAACACCTCACAGGAGAGCAGATTATGATCATTGAATACGGACAGCATACCCTCTATATAGAAAAACAGATCCGAAAACCTTCTTTTGGTATGAATTATGAACATACCCACAATTACTGTGAAATATATTATTTAAAAAGCGGTTCCTGTACCTACACAGCAAACAGTAAGAAATATCATCTTACTCCCGGAGATCTTTTTATAGTAAGATCAGGGGATCCCCATAGCAGTTCCTACAATGGTGTCACCCCCAGCGAGAGGATTGTTATTGCCTGCAATCCCGATCTTCTTCCCGCGGATCTTTTTGAAATGCACCCCGATATTAAGAATACACTTTATTCAACCGGGAAGGTCGTTTTAAGTCCCTCTCTCAAAAAAAATATAGAATCCATATTTGAGAAAATGCTCTCGGAAAGCAATAAGCCCGACGACTATTCCTCCGATTTTATGATGGTTTACACTATCAACATCCTTCTGCTGCTTCAAAGGGGCGGGGTTTTTGTCCATGAACATGCCGGAAACGATATAGAGGTCAGCCCCGTCATCGAACAGGCCATAAATTATATAGCCCTGAATTATCAGAATCCCGTAACTCTTGATGAAATCTCGGAAATACTTAACCTCTGCCCCTCATATTTCTCCAAAAAATTCAAAACGGAAACCGGATCCACTTTCAAGGAATATCTGAATTATATACGTCTCAAGCAGGCCACCCAAATGCTGCTGACCACCGATGATTCAATAACAAAGATCGCTCTTAACTGCGGTTTCAACAGCAGTAATTATTTCAAAGACAGTTTTAAAAAGAAACAGGGTATGTCACCCAGAGATTTCAGAAATACGCTTTCAAATCCGGCTGTAAAAACCCGTTGACAAAATCACATTTCTGATGTTAGTATGCAAATAACGAACCGGAACCGGACCGCCGGATCGAATAATTATCACGGAGAGATTCTATGATTTTTAATATTTCTGATTTTGGCGCGGTCGGCAATGGTATCAATGATGACACATCAGCAATACAGACGGCAATCGATAAATGTCATTCTGCAGGCGGCGGACAGGTACTTCTGTCCGGGAACGGAACCTACAGATCCGGCACCATTCTTTTACGCTCCAATATTGAATTACATATTGACAAGGGAACTACTCTTAAGGCAAGTGACGATCTTAATGCCTTTAATCTGTATGGTGATCAAAAGCTTTCCAATTCTCCCATAAGTATTCCCACCTATGAAAACTGCGATTATGACGGCTGCCCTTCAATGTTTTTCTTATATGCCGCGGATTGCAGTAATATTACGATTTCAGGGCAGGGTACCATCGACGGAAATGAGGAGATCTTCTACGGAAACATTACCCCTTACCATATAGACGGCAGTTTCTACCCCCGGGTTCCTATGATGTTTCTGGAAAACATAAAAGGGCTCACTATAAAGGATCTGACTCTTACAAGAAGCGCCTTCTGGACCGTACATATGATCGGTTGCGCCGACGTTACCATAGAAGAGCTGAATATTAAAAATAACCTTCTGCTGGCCAATTGCGACGGAATAGATCCGGATCATTGCAAAAATGTCCGGATAAATAACTGCAGGATTGAAAGTGCCGATGACTGCATCGTATTTAAAAATACCGCTTATGGCTCCAAATACGGAGCCTGCGAAGATATAACCGTAAGCGGATGCAGCTTAAGATCAACCAGCGCAGCCATCAAATTCGGCACGGAAAGCGAAGATATATTCAGAAATATTCATATCCAAAACTGCAGGATCTATGAAAGCAACCGGGGAATTTCCTTACAGCTGCGGGATAAAGGAAGTATCGAAGAGATACGTTTTAAAGATATAACCATAGATACCGGATACGTATCCAAAAAGCATTGGTGGGGAGATGCCGAACCTATTGCGATCACCGCTGTTCGCCGGAAAAAAGACAGTAAAATCGGTGTTATCCGAAATATAACCTTTGAAAATATCAAATGTAATTCCCAAAACGGCATTATCATTTACGGTGATACAACAAATAATATTGATAATATCATCTTTAACAATGTAAGTGTAACCCTAAAGGAAAACACAGAAGACAGAAGAACCGCAATAGACCTTCGACCCTGCGAGGATACTCCCTCGGTTCCGGGTTCCTCCTCATGTTTTTTCTCCAAAAACGCCAAAAGCATAATTACCGAAAACTGTTCCTGGTAATTATGCTTTTGAGTTATCAAAAATATTACATAAGATTACCTCATATGAGGTAATCTTATTATTTTAATCCAATGGCTATTTCCGGGTTCCTAATATAATATCTCTACGTCATTATCCTCCTGGGCCTCCGTCCATGCGGCATTCCATTCCTCCATTATCTCATCAAAGGTCATATCTCCTGCCGATGCATGTTCAATTATAGCCTGTACTCTGGCATCTCCGCCGTTATTTATATTCAACTCCGAATCGGCATTAAGAGTAGCCTTCAAATTCTCTTCTCCCGCAACAGGCGGAGCATTTGATACAAACTCTATACCCTCAAAAGATTTATAAACCTCGGGGAATTCCGTTTCCTTAAGACTGATGGGCATTCCTCCCTCATTATATGCAAACCCGGATTCCTCTGTCATCCATTTGACGAATATCATAGAAGCAAGTATATTCTCATCACTTGAATTCTTATTGATCCCAAAGGAATAATTGGCGAAAGCCGAAGCATATTGTTTGCCGTTTACCGTAATAGGAAAGCTCATATAACCAACGTCTTCGGGATGATCCCCCGCCGACTGCATCTGAGCAAAAGCCCAGGAACCAAGCACCATAGTACCTATCTCACCCCTGTTAAGCATTCCCTTGGAGCCTTCCCAATCAGTGGTGGTATAATCATCTTCAATAAGACCTTCCATTGTTGCTTCATAAAGGATCTTAAAAATATTATATGCATGTGTACCGTCACCCGGATCCGAGAAAGGGTTGGAAGTATGAAGAAGCTTACGGTTCTCATACTCCGGATCACCGGTTGCGGAACCTGATATATACGGATCCCACTGGCCGCTCATAGTCCACCCGGCCGAATAATTGGTATAAAGAGGGATTGCATCGGTATTATCTTTTATAAGCTTCAGATCTTTTAGAAATTCCTCCGGAGTCTTGGGTAATTCCGTAATACCCGCATCTTTAAATATCCTCTTATTATATAAAACCCCAAAAGCATCCCCTGTTGTAGGAACTCCGTATACAATTCCGTTATACTGCTTATCATCGGCAAAACGTATACATTCCTTCATCTCTTCTACCGTCCCAAAAGGCACAAAATAATTCTCAAATTCCACGGAATCCACAGTAGGGATCAGCATTATATCTCCCCAGTCACCGCCTTGTAGCCTAAGCATTGAATCCTCCGCATAATCCGTAATTGCCTCTATATTTACAGTAATGTTGGGATATATTTTATTAAAATCCTCTACATACTCCTTATATGTTTTACCGGTATAATCATCCAGCATCATATCGGTCCTGTTGGTCAGCATTTTGATCGAAGCTTTAATATCCGTACCCGTATCACCGATATTTATCATGGAATATGTAATTTCTCCCTGTAAAACATCATCTGTTTCCGCCGATTCAACTTCTTCATTATCCTCTGCATCCTCTTGTTCATCCTCCGGGATCCCGGCCTCTTCCTTTAATTCCGATACCGGAGCAGTTCCACCGTTTTGTCCGCAGCCGGCCAAAACAAAAGCAGCAACTCCTCCTAAAAATAAAAACAGAAGTTTTCTTTTTTTCATATCAGATACATCTCCTAAGACAATGAATTCTTTTACATATACAAAATAAATATTCTGATTATATTATATAAAATTATTAAATAATGTCAACAATTCACAAAGTTTATTATTTTTTTCAAATATATTAAAATCTGCTGATTCCGTGACATTTTGTCACCTAAAATCCGAATGTGATTTATTCGGATCCGACTTTAAAGTGTTGATGTAATAATAAATTTAGGATATTATATTATTAATGGAGAATGCATAAGACGGAGGTAATCATGGAAAAGAAAATCAATATTAACAAAAACACTCAATGGACTGCCGGGTCAATGATTATTCTCTATTCGCTCATAATCATTTCTTTGATAATTTATCTGTCATTTATTAAATCAAAAATCAATGAACGCATAAAACAGGACGCTCTGAATCTGACCTCCGAATATGTAGAAGTCCTTAATAACGAACTCAAAGAACAGCAGGTTCTTCTTGAATATATTGCCGGAAATCTAAGCAGAGCCACCGAATTGTCCGGCCGTGAAATTATGGACGAACTCAGGAAAACCTCCGAAATAGGCATTTTTGACCGACTCTGTTATATTGATTCATCCGATCCTGTATCCACGGATGATAGCCTATATATCGATGAGATAATAGCCAATGAAGCATATGACCAGGCAATGCATGGTAATACCTCCATATCACCCATTGCCGTGGAAATAGTAAAAGATAAGAATTCCATAATCATCTGTACTCCGGTTTATTCTGCCGACAAAATAAGGGGAGTACTCACCGGCATCATCTACCCCGAAAGCATAGGAAATATGCTGGCCTTTGATTCAAATACCAAAAATGTTTTTCTGCTTCTGGATGATAACAGTAAAATACTCGGCATAAATAATGCCGCCGAGTTCAAAACCCAATGGTATGATTTTGAAACCCTCTTAGGCCGTTTCCGTTACAAGGGCAAGGCCATAAGCAATATCGTAATTTCCTCAATGGACATCGGCGCCTTCGGGACTTTAAGATGTGAATATTATGGCGAAAATAAACATATGACTTATGTACCGATAGGAATAAGTGAATGGTATCTTGTCAAACTCATTGATTATACGGATGTTTATTCACCATATGCCCCGCTGCTTAACGGATTTTATATAATATGCGTTATTATTATTATTTCCGGAGCGGCGATCGGATTGATCATTAGAGACCTTATAAATAAAATGGCTGAAATAAATGCCATAAACCGCAGATATTCTCTTATTGATGCAGAGCAGAATTCACTGACCTATACCTACAATCGTACCTCCCGGGCCGTGGAGCTGCATGGTGCGGTTGAGCAGATACTGGGAAAAGAATTTGTCGCTCTTAGCTCCCTTAATCTTATGACGCTTATAGAAAGGATGCATCCCGAAGATCAGGATTTTATCAAAGCCCTGAGCAAAAAGCTCAGTGCGGGTGATAAACAGTTCTTAAAGGAGATCCGGGTAATGAATCCCGGCGGAGGTTATAGCTGGTATAAGCTTAGCGGTATTGTGATCGACGATCCAACCGACAAAAACGGAACTATAGTCGGTAACGTTCAAAGCTCCGACGAAGAGATTGACAGAGAACATACATTAAAAAGAAAAGCCGAAACGGATCTTCTTACCGGTTTATTAAACAAAATAACCTTAGAAGACTCGGTCAACGATCTTATAAAGGAAAAACCTCACGGCAATTTCTACTTCTACATAATAGATCTTGATAATTTCAAGGAAGTAAACGATAACCTTGGTCATGCTATGGGGGACAATGTTCTTATTGAGGTATCCGATAAATTAAGACAGATATTCTCGGAATACGACCGGATCGGCAGGATCGGCGGCGACGAATTTGCAGTTTTGCTTAATGTTCCCGAAGGAATGAATCTGGAAACAAATAACCTTGTGGAAATAAAAGCCAAGGCCTTAAACAACAGCCTCAGAACCACTTATACCAGCGAAGATAAGAGAGTTACCGTTTCCGCCAGTATAGGTATAGCCAAATATGACGAGAACAGCTCCGATTACAGTAGACTGTATAAACATGCCGACGAAGTTCTCTACTACAGCAAACGTAACGGTAAAAATCAATATAATATCTATAATAAAGAAACCCTGTAAAGAAACCAATAACGTAAGGATAAATCCCATTTCCGGTATTACCCGGAGGTGGGATTTTTTACGTAATATCACTTATTTTATTGACGTTTCCTTTATATTTTGATAACTTAAACTAGGTGACGAAATATAATTCTATAAAAGGATAAGATCAATAATGCTTATTAACTGTATCAATTGCGGCGCTCAGATTGAGGATGAGAATTCCAAATGCCCTTACTGCGGCTATATCAACGAAAACGGTGCAGAAAAAGAATACATGAAAGAACTTAATGATATCCGCGGCAAATTGGATGCTGTTGATGATATGGCTGTCAGGGAATATGGTAAAGAATATAAAAAAATCGGAAAAACCTTTCTAATCACCGTTATATCCCTTATATTTTTATCTGCAATCTGTTGTATAATAGGTTTCTTATATTCTTCAAAGAAAAAAGCCGACGAATTAAGACTGGCCAATGAAATGATGGAAAGGATGAAATCAAGCAACGAAGCCTTTTCATATTTTGATGAGCTGTATGAAACAAAACAGTATGATAAGCTTTGTGAGGCTGTATTTGTTACCTGCAAAGAGGAAGAATTTATATTTGACTGGGATCATTATGCATTTGTACAAATGTATGATATATACCTTAAGACTCAAGAGCTGATCAATAATGTAGACGAACAGGGCTGGCGCAATTCCGATCCCGAAACAATTTTCTATAATTGCTGCTGCTACTATTACAAAGACGAGTATCTTTATATTTACAGTCTATCGGAACAGGATATAGAGGAGCTGCAACCGGCTACCGACTACATGATGAATATACTGCATGATCGTATGGGATATTCGGATGAGGACATGACGGGATTACGCAGCCGGATAATGCCCCGAATGGATATAATCTCATTAAGCTCCTGTTACGAGATTGCTATGGAAAATATCGATGAATACAAATAAGATTTGAAAGGATCTAATCTTTATGAAATGTAAATATTGCGGAAACAATCTGGGGATAGAAGATGCTGTTTGCCCCTTCTGCGGTAAAAAAAATGATTTTGCCTCCAAGCATAATAAAGACATGGCTGAATTTAAGGAAGACTATGACTCTACCAAAAAGGATGTCCTTCAAAACAGCCGTATCTTTAATGGCTTTACGGCGCGTATATCCATAATAGCAATTCTTATTGCCCTTATAATGGCAACCATGATAGGTTTCAGTAATTCCTACGAAATACGGAGTGAAAGAGCATCCAAAATAGCAAATGCAGATATTGAAAAGCACAGAGCAAGGCTTGAAGAATTATGCAACAGCAGAAATTATCTGGGATTATATTATTATTATTCCATAAATCATCTGGAATACTCGGATAAACTGGATGACTTTGATATGATATCTTTTGCCAGCACCGACTATCATTCTACACTTTACGATCTATACCATCTGTTCGAATACAATGACTACGAAGATGTAAACGAACAAATTCATGATATAGCCTATTTTTATGATAATATCTGTTCTTTGAGAGAACCCGGATCGAATTACGAAAGGGAACACAGCTACAATGAACTGACCACTCCCTATGTAACAGATATGTGTAAACACTTCGAAACACTTCTTCAGGCATATTTTCAGCTTAGCGATGAAGATATGAAGGGCTTTACCGATTTAGACAAGGCACGAAAAGCTTTAATTCTTGAGGAGGGATGGAATAATGTCAACAAAGCGAAATAAAATACTTAATATAATTATCGTCCTGCTTACCGTGATCCTGTTCATAATGCTGATCGCCCTGCAGATCACTACCGATCCCAAACGCTACGGCCCTCATAAGGCAGAATCTTCGGAGCAGATGCTTAAGTATATTGATCGGGAATACTACCCCGATCTGTACAGAGCAAGAATAATTAATGAATTACGGGGAACAGGCTCCGACAACGACCCCTCCTATAAAGTAGTAAATTCAGCCGCTGATTATTTCTATGCTTCCTTTTGTTATAACGCCTATGATAAATGCGGCAAAGCTGAAGAGGCTGCAGAATATAAAAAAATAATGGATACATCTTCAGATAATCTTAAGGGATATGAATATATTGTTAAAAATATAGATAATTATATTAATGACCGTTTTAATCTCAGGTGATCCGCCTACGTATATCGATAGTACTTAAAGAAAAAGAGACTTCCGTATTACATCAGATACAGGAGTCTCTTTTAATCTCTAAACCGAAAACAGTATATCCCGATATTTTCCTTACGGAACGATAGTCTTTATTGTACCGTCTTCATTATACTCAAGTTCAACATATTTTACATTTCTGCGATGATTAATTCCGTTAGAAAGCTCACAGTCATGATAAAACAGATACCATTTTCCATGATATTCTATTATGGAATGATGAGTTGTCCAGCCAAGTACCGGTTCAAGGATCCTTCCACGATAGGTAAAAGGGCCCATAGGATCCGTTCCCGTTGCATATACTACATAATGGGTTGTACCTGTAGAATATGAAAGATAATACAACCCGTTATATTTATGCATCCAGGGTCCTTCAAAATACCTTCTGTCTTCATCTCCCGCCTTAATAGGATTTCCGTCCTCATCCAGTATACGGATCATCTTTGGAGCTGTCTTAAAGGATTTCATATCCTCGGAAAGCTCTGCCGCAAAGGGACCAAGGGCTTCCTCATCACCCTTTGGACCGTCATCTCCCGGGATCATACCCGGTTCACCCGGCACAAAGGATCCTGTTTGCCATTTTTCCAGCTGTCCTCCCCAAAGGCCTCCGTTATACATATAATATTTTCCGTCTTCATCTTCAAATACAGCCGGATCAATACTCATACTTCCTTCAATATAATTATCCTCTGCCTTAAACGGCCCTATGGGGCTATCGCCCACGGCAACTCCGATCCTGAATATTCCTTCCTTATCCCTTGCCGGGAAATACAGATAATACTTGCCATCTTTACGGGCCACATCAGGTGCCCACATCTGCTTGGAAACCCAGGGTACATCCTTCATATGAAGGGCCTCACCATTGTCAACACAATCGGCTTCCGTATTATCCAATGACAAAACGTGATAATCCTCCATCTGATATTCGCCACCATCATCATCATCTTCACCATCATGCGCAATATCATGAGAGGGATAAACATATATTTTATCATCAAAAACGTGCGCCGACGGATCAGCAGTAAAAATATGACTTACAAGAGGTGTTCTCTGTTTCATTATAAATTTCTCCTTTTTGTATGCTTAATACCCGTTACAGATCATATCTATAATATAACATAACACAGATTCCATTAAAATCACTTCTAAATTTTTGTTCTGACTGTTATTAATATTTGATATACGAAGCATCACCTGTGTTTAGGTATTCCACAAGACGTTTCCGACACCTGTCCGGCCTTTTTATATTCCGTCTCCGGATCGATCAATACATCCGAATACTCCCTGTTTTTATTAAACCACTTTATGGCATAAGAACAGGTTAGTTCCGCTTTTTTCCCTTCCGCTCTTAACTTATTGGCCATTAATTCCGTAAGCCTGCCGGCAATTCCCTGACCCTGAAGAGACGGATCGACTACAGTATGGGTCACCTCTACCTTTCCCTTTGAAAACTCCGGGAATTCAATAAAGGCCAACGTTTTACCCTCCTTATTTTTCAATCGGATCTTATTATCCGAATACTTATAATCATTTTCGGACATCTGCTTCTCCATACCGCAGGGATATGTGTTTTCATTAAGGCTTTTTTCACGCATAACACCCGCATAGAACATATATCCTCCGGACATATTATAACAATCATAACCCGTCTGGGACAATATCCTGCAGGCAACATAGCCTCTTAGTCCGCTTTGGCATACTACATAAACCGGTTTGGTAATATCCACTTCATTTAATCTGTCTCTAAGCACATCCACAGGTATATTTTTATACCCGTCGATATGACCGTTTTCATACTCATCGGCAGTTCTTACATCAAGCAAAGTCACACTTCCGTCTCTTGGAAGCTCCGTATCTTCATACCAATGATACTGCTTAACATAACCGTTAAGGATATTTTCAATCATAAATCCTGCCATATTTACAGGATCCTTAGCAGAGGAAAAAGGAGGGGCATATGCAAGCTCCAGATCCTTTAATCTGTCCGCCGGGATACCCCCGCTGATCGCGGCAGCAAGTACATCGAGCCTCTTATCCGCACCCTCAGCACCAATAATCTGCGCTCCCAAAAGCCTGCGAGAGGTCTTATCATAAACAACCTTCATTATCATGGTTTTTGCACCGGGGTAATAATCGGCATGAGAGGATGGGAAAAGCACCACACTTTCATAATCTATTCCGGCTGCCCGTGCTGCCTTCCCGGTAAGTCCGGTTGCTGCCACCGTCATATCAAAAATCTTTATAACAGAGGTTCCCATGGTCCCTACATAACAGCTGTTACCACCGCATATATTATCTGCCGCGATCCTGCCCTGTTTATTAGCCGGACCCGCAAGTGCTATTACACCCTCAACTCCAGTTATATAATTTTTTACCGTAACCGCATCACCCACCGCATAGATATCGGGAACCGATGTCTCCATTCGATCATTAACAATGATACTGCCCTTAACACCTATCTTAAGGCCTGCTTTCTTGGCAAGATTATTCTCCGGAGCAACACCTATGGCCAATAATACCATATCAGCCTCTATCCCGGATTCACCCTCCAGCATAGCTGCAACCTTCCCGTTCCGTTCGCAAAAACCGGTAACGGTACTGTTTAGCTTTATGGTAATACCTTTTGCTCGCAGCTTACCGTGAACAAAGGCAGCCATATCATAATCGATGGTATTCATTAGCTGATCCGGTTTCTGGATTATAGTAACCTTCAATCCCTTTTCTTTAAGATTTTCGGCAACTTCTATTCCTATATATCCTCCGCCTACAATGATCACACTTTCCGGATTTAAATTTTTTACATGATCATGGATTTTTATTGTATCTTCAACCGTTCTGAGAGTGAATATTCTGTCACTGTCCATTCCGGCAAGATCAGGTTTAACCGGTTTCGCACCGGGAGACAGAAGGAGCTTATCATATTGCTCCGTCCACTCCGTGCCATCCGTAATATTTTTAACGGTAACTGTTTTTTTATCCGGATCGATATCCGTAACCTCATGAAAAACCTTCACCTTTATTTTAAATCTTGACCACAGGCTTTCCGGTGTCTGTACGGTCAGCCTTCCCTTATCCGTGATCACGTCTCCGATATAATAAGGAAGACCACAATTAGCATATGATACAAATCCCGATTTTTCATAAATAACTATTTGTGCCGTCTCATCAAGACGTCTTAATCTGGCTGCCGCGGAAGCACCTCCCGCAACACCACCCACAATAATAACCTTCATTTATTTACGACTTCCTACTTCTTTATCCAGAAGATAGAGATTCTTCTTATCATTTCCAAGCATTTCAACCTTAATCACCATATCCTTGGAATTTCTCTCTTCTTCTTCCTGTTCTGTAATAAACCAATTCAAAAACAACTGTGTTCTATAATCCTTATCCTCTGCTGCAGCATCCATGATCTTAACAATTTCACCAGTTATATAATGTTCATGCTTATCCGCTTCCTTTACGGCTTCCAACGGACTCTTAAGATCAGCTTTTACTTCTGCAATAGAGGCAAGGGTTACATCCTCATCCTGATCAAGAAGGTATTCATATATCTTCATAGCATGCTCCTGTTCCTCCTCGGCCTGTACTTTATACCAGGAAGCAAATCCCGGAAGGTTCTGTTGTGTGAAATATTTGGATATACCAAGATAAAGATATGCCGAATAGAACTCCTTATTAACCTGCGCATTTAATAACTCAGCTACTTTTTTATTCATCATTAATCTCCTTTCATTTTCCAAGATCAGTATATTATTCCGCTTTCCATAGTCCGTGAAGATTACAGTAAGCATATACGGCAACAACCGCATCATCATCCGTTAAACAGAATTCGGCACAGGGCTTGTCCGCGGGTGTAAGCATTTTTCTTAATGCACCCTTCTTAGTCTCTACCGCGATCCATTCAATGAAATGCGCATCCGTCATAGGATGTTCCACGGAACCCACTGTAACGGTGACCTTATTTCCCTCTACGGTAAATACCGGAACATGCTTCTCTGCCGCTCCGTCGGAAGTACCGGGAACAAGCTCGGTCATTTTCTTCCCGCAGCACATTACGGGAACCTTCGCATCCTTGATCATTTCAACAAGATTACCACAGGTTTCACACACAAAAAACTTCATAAACTACCTCCTTTATAATATTAATTGTTAATAAGTGCTCTCATTTTGTATCGGTAACAACGAAATATAATCTACTTACGACAAGCCTTTCGCATCTTCTTATTCTCATACATTGCATTATCTGCCAGAGAAATTGCTTTTTCTATGGGAATCGGCTCCTCCTTCAAAACAATTGTGTATCCCATACTGATACCCATGGAATATGGCAGGCTCTGTTTTTTTACAACCTCACCCATCGTATTATTTATTGTTAAATGTACGGTTTTCCAATAATCCTCGTCCACCAGATTTGACAGGACAACAAATTCATCCCCTCCGTACCTAATAAGCAGATCCTCTTCATCTATAGCCTTTGAAATGGCTTCGGCAACTATGCATATAGCGTAATTCCCGGCCTGATGTCCATATTTGTCGTTAATATACTTCAATCCATCCATATCAAGCATGGCTATGGTATATTCACCCCGGTTTATATATTTATCCCTGTATCGCTTGAAAGCAAAGCGATTATATAAATGCGTCAGCTGATCCTGCATATGGAGCTTATCCAGCATATCAATATTATGTCTTAACATAAGCTTCCTTCGCAGATTCTCAATATTATTGCCTATACTTTCCTGACATATCCTGTAATTATATAGAGTTACGGGAAGATATTCATTCAGAAAAACCATATATCCGTAATCTCTGTCAAGATGATGTATGGGCAGGATAAGAAACATATCTCCGGCCTCCTCCTTAACCGGAAGGAATTTCTTGCCATCATAATCAATATTTTCAAGGGCTCCTGTATTCCTTGAATATCCCCTGACCAGGGTCATAACATCATCATAAGGCTTACTGTTATGATCCTTACAGTCATCACTTCCGTCGGTAATAAAATCAATATCCGTTTTATTAAGGCAGCAAAAATAGCTGCTGCAGCCTATCCCAAGGATCATATCTTCAAGACTCTTTGTAAACTGATCCATGGTCTCTACTTTCTCAAGGGAATCATTAAACTTCATCATCCCGCTTATCTGTTTCCCTGCATCTATCTTATTTAAGGTAAGGCTTCTTAATGCATCCATTCTCTGTTCATTGGAAGAAGTCTCATCAATACAGCCACAGCTCCGTCCGTAACATACTTCTCCTTCATAATAATTATCCAAAGCCACCGGCTCTCCCTTGATAAGCTTCAGCAAAAGATCCAAAGCCTTCTGTGCCGCCTTTCCATCCATTCTGTCAACACCCGAAATATCCGGCATAAAAGTGATGCTGTTAAAACTATGGTTCATGGAGCACACCAAAATATCCTTGGGAACACTGATATTTCTCTGTGCAAGTTCCAGACATAGAGCTATAGCACACACGTCATGAACACATACAACAGCATCCGCATCCTGCATTACTCCGGCCGAATCAAAACCATCATAGATCTCTCTGCCTTTATCCGTGCCAACCATGGTGGTTAATATCCGCCGTTCATCATACTCAATACCGTTTTGCTCCAAAACCTCCTTATAAAGAGCCTTCGTTTTCCCGGAAATTACGGTATTTCCTATGTTAAGCAGCAAATTTATATTACTGCATTTATGTACCGAAATAAGATGTTCGAATAAATCCTTACCGGCGCCTTGCGTACGAAGGGTAAGCTTATGAACATTTTCAACGTCAAGATTAATGAGAACCATGGGAATTCCACGACCCTGTAGGATCCCGGTAAGCCTTCTAACCAGATGGTCACTTCCAAGATTTGCTTCCAATATACATCCGTCCAGATCCATATATTCAAGAAGGCTGTAATCTGCAGGCTCTCCGTGGGAAAAGTCCATATCTCCGTCATAAACACCGTAATTGGTTATAACATATAAAACACAATTTCCGGAAGCTTTAATTTTATGATGAAGCGCCAAGATCACATTCTTATGTCTTTCAAAATTCGATGCACATATTACAAGTCCTATTTTAGTAAGTTTATTCACAAACGGCATCCTCCAAACATAAACAGATCAATCCTTAACCTATAATGATATTTTACACCTGTGAAATATAATATGCACCTGTATATTTTTATCTTCATAAAATATTGCAATATTGTCGGATTATATCAAATATTCGCTTAAATTTAACATTTTAAAACAGATATCTCGGCAATTATATTGTGTATAATATGACAAAAGGACAAGAGATATGTACGAAGAGATTTTTCCCATCAGATTAAATAACTTAAGAACTCAAAAGGGTGTATCCGCCCGAGATATGAGTCTGTCCATCGGCCAGAATCCGGGATATATAAATAACATAGAAAGCGGCAAAGCGTTGCCCTCTATGACTTCTTTTTTCTGCATATGCGAATACTTAAATATCACACCTCAGGAATTCTTTGACCTGGATAATCAGAACCCCGAATTATTTCGGGAAACCATCACCTATATGAAAAAGCTCAAGAGCAAACAGCTCGAAAATATCCTGGCTGTAATCAAAGATATAGTTAATGAATAAGCTCATTATTAAACTGCCTGAATCACGGATATAATATTTCTTCATTGTAAAAATCCGAATAACTGTCTATTTCTTCAAATAAGGTATCATATCCGTATTCTTCTGCCAGAGTTTCCTTATCGGAAAACAAATTTGTTCCAAGAGACAGTCTTTCCCCCTCTATTTTTACATTTAAACCGGCAAGAGTAGTGGGATAAATGTCCATTGTGGTAAATTTTCTGTTTTTATTATTTACAGGCTTAGACGGACAGTTGATGAAACAGTTATAGACCCCTCTTTTTACCTGTCCCCTATATTTATCATTCGTTAAATTCTTATAGAAATCAACATTCATACTGCAATGATCACCGCAAATAACTATCGTTGTATTATCATACCACTCCTGCTGTTTACACCACTCTACAAAAGAATAAAGCTGCCTGGAAGCACAATGCCAAACCCTTCCATACGGTTCCTCACAATCATTTTCATTACATAACGGACAATTATACCCTTCCGGCATATGAGTATCAACCGTTAACATAGTAAAATTAAAGAGTTTATCATCTGTAGAAAGCATGGTTATTTTTTCTTTGGCATACTCATACAGCTTAGAATCCTCAAAGCCCCAAAAAGTAAAATACGTCTGTGAAATCTTACCTTCCTTTCGTGCTGCCATAAGATCAAATATCTCATAGTTTCCATGCTGAAGTAATAGATTCCTGCGTCCTCCAAACCCTATATCCGAACCACACATGAAATAATTATTATATCCCGCATCATACAGAATATCTCCTAATGTAGTCATACCCGGCAAAAAATATTTATAATCCTCCATAGAATTATCTATTTTATTCGATTCATCATACATCTTTAACGGCATGCCTCCAAGTTCTGCCACCATTCCGGCAACCGTCCATCCCGATGCAGGTGAAACCGCAGCTCCGCTATGATCATTATTCTGCGAAAAATCAATATTATCTTCAACCAGCTTCGTCATTTCGGGAATATAATTATGTTCATTTAACAATCCTCCCGAATCAATATCCATTACCGTGGTTTCGACAGATTCTACAAAAATATATATAAGATTTCTCTTCTTTTCCGGGAATTCCAGCTTCACTTTTCGCGGATCCACATAATTATTTTCTATAAACTCCGATTTCTTCATTTGGCCTTTAAAATAAGATAACATATCATAATTTCTGTCAAGATTCCAAATAATAACCGAAAACCATACCACCGAAAGAACCGGAAAACAGATTCGAAATACTTTTACAGGAATAAATTTTCTGTATTTTCCGATAATTAATACCCCGGTACATATCATCAACACAATAATAAACAAAACCGGAAGAATTATATGAATTACATCCCTTCTGTTTATTATAAATCTAAATAATATATATATAATGTAAACCAGCGAAACCATCTCGGCAACACGCCAATACAGAGGCTCAATATACTTAATATAGATTTTTCCGTTGTAGTTTGCCGGAAGCTTAAAAGATACAACATCAAATATCCCATCCTTTAATTCACACTCATTTCCGTTTTCATCATACGCATGATATCCTTTGTAATTATATTTGGGCACAAGTATATCCATTGGATACTCAGGACCGTGACATTCAAGGATCATTCCCGTACCATCCTCATAAAAGCAAAAGGATATAAATATATATCACCGTAAAAAACAGATACCGGATATCCGTAATTAAATATATATGAACTATTTATTTTTACGGGTAGTACCGGACTCCTTTTAAAATCTATATAAAGAGACTCTAAACGCATCAAATGAAATAACAGATCATGAGAAACCTCAACAAGACCGGATACAAATAAGGGAAGAGATGACAAAAATATAATTCCCGATAATCCTGCTACTGTCTTAATATTTATTTTATGATTACGGAATAATATAATAAATACTGTATCCATTATCAAAAATCCCAAAAACAGAAGAACAAATAATCGTTTAAAGGATTCATTATTAGGTACGATAGATATACTGTTCAAGCGCATATAACCCATTTGAAAAGAATTGGAAGCAATCGAAATAGTAAACTGATCCAGAGAGGATGACGTACGAAATTTGTACATCTCAACATTATTATATGAACGAAGTTTTCCACCTTTGGCAGGATATAAGAATATATCTTTTTTATGATCACCTATTGAAAATGAGCGATCTACACTAGATTCATAATCTATATATAGAGTGTAGGATCCGGATTCAAGCATAATATTATTTACAAATATAACGTCTGTATCATTAAAATAGGATATATGTATAAAATTATAACAGTCCTGAATTTACCTGTTTTCATTTTACTTATATCCTTCCTCTATAATTTTTCAATTTTACTTTTTCCTCTTTTTATCCATATGAAAAGAATTATTATCAAAGTTACCAGAGAAATCAATTCCGCTACCCGCCATAAAAAAGGTTCGACATAACAAATTTCAATGCGTCCGTCAAAAGCCGGCGGCAAACTCACCTTAATACATCCGTTCTCATCCATAGAATATGGAAGTTCGGTTACTACAGGAACATTTGATAAATCGTATATATGATAATTATTATATGCAAATATCGGCATAGTTATCTCAACGCTATCTATTACTGAATTGTTTTTAACATTAACAGAAGCAACACCTTTCTCTTTAACATAATCATTTACAACTGCATTACCTTCTTTGACAAAACATTTTGATATATGTGTTATTTCAAATTCAGAATTCTCCAAAAAGTACAGATTATCCGAATTTGCATTAGCCTCAATGTTATTCCAGTAGGCCATAATTGCTTTAGTACTTTGATCATAATATAAATAACCACAGGAGAGCAAAATACTATAAGCAATTACAGCAAATGAAATCCCATATATTTTCTTTTTATTTTTATAAATATAATCCATTGCTATTACAAGCACTACAGGAACTGTAACAGATACAATAGTAAGAAATCTCCATACAAATTGAAGATTTCCGATCTGATATCCGATTCGCTCTAAACCCAAAAAATTCTGGATCCTGTTCCAGGGAAAGTATTTACTTACAAATAACAGATTTATAATTGTAATAAAAAAAAGTATTCGTTGAATATTAATATTTATTCTTTCCTCACTGCCTATGTCATCAGACTTATTCTGTGTATATAAACAATATATAATAAACAACAGCCCAACCATAAATGACAATCCTATTACCATAAAAAAATGAGATCCATATCCCGATGAAAATATCTTCAAAAAGGAAATAACAGATACAGCACTTTTATCCAACATAATTACCTCTCCGCAATCTTGCAGCTTTACTGTTTGATTATTCATAGAATCCATAAACGGAATAAGGAACCAGGCCGACAGCATAATACCGGTTAAAGTCCCCTTAAATAATGCGGCTATTTTTGATAACTTTAATACCTTGGGAAGAATGATTATACATAAGATCACTATATTTATTCCAACCATCAATACAGTGAGAGTATGCGACATTATGATCCCTGCTATTCCCAGGGAAAATGGCAGCCAGTCACGAAAAAAAGATTTTTCTTTAACTAAAATATTATATAAGCCCATAACTATCAAAGGCAAAAAACACATGGCTGTATATTCCCCTACAGCAGCTCGTATATTTATATTAACCAATCTATATGTACCAAGCACATAAAATGCAACACCCAACAGTCTTATATTACGATTATCGGTAAGTTTGGAAACACACAAATATGAGGTTATACAAGTGATAACATTTATCATAATAACGTATAGTTCATAACATTTTATAAGAGGAACCGCACAATTATACATAATTGCCGGTATATAAAGAAGAAGATCACAATAATACAAAGAATTGACATAACCATACCCATTATTTAATTCTGTCGATATCCTTACGGGAAATTGACCGTATTCTAATTCTTTAGATAATGCGACTATACGCTTAAAATGGAAATACAGGTCATGACCTTTAAATAATGAATCATCAAGAAACGGAATACTTGCCGCAAATATGATCATTATAATAACAAGAAATGATTTACTTACCTTAACATATACATCTGTACAAAATAAAACCATAAAAAAATCAAATATAAAAAACAAAAATGCAAAAGCCACAACCCTAACAAATCTATATTTCTTACATTCCTCAACCTTAATTTCTTTTATGATAAGAGTACCGCTTTCATTATATGTAACAGAGAATCTAAGATCATTACAAGATGAAAATACGGGCACCCAGAATCTTCCGTGAATCAAATTATTCCCATCATTAAATCTGCTTACATTGGTCTCAATCTCATGATGATCACTTACAACACTAAATTCCCCGGGAGATTTTGTGAAATCCTTTTCATCGGAAACAGCAGATTCATAGGAAACATAATAATTGTATGCTCCTGATGGAACCATGAACATATTACTGTTAAAAACACCTTCTTTGACGGTTTTATCAAAAATTATATTATTACCTTCTGTATTAAATTCAGGATTATTTATTCGGAATATTTCCGATGCAGTATAGGATTCTATAAACGCCGGCTGACTAAACGATTTTAATAAAATAAAACCCAAAAAAAGAAGCTCAAAAGCTATGATTACAAGTATACTGATTCCTCCGGTTTTCTTAATAATATTCTTCGTAATTTTTTCAAATATTTTTTTCATTATGATATCCTGCAGCTTTCTAAGATTTCCGAATACCGTCGCGGAATGTATCCAATATATTATCACTTATATCAGTTATGGTCAAATATTCGAGAACAAAAAAACCGTTCAGCACATTATTGTGTTAAACGGGAGCCTCTGTTTATAAAAGTCCGAACGATAATCTATTTCCTCAAACAATTTTTCATATCCATATTCCTCGCCTAAAATTTCCTTTCCCGAAAATAAATTAATCCCAAGCGCAAGCCGTTCACCCCTGATCTGAACACCTAAGGCAGCTATAATAGCCCATGAAATTATCAGCTTTTTTACCCATTTCATCATCCAGATAACCCACATTTCATTCACCCTGCATATAAAAATTTTTAATCAAATATCTGCGCCGCATCAAGATCCGTTTCAGATATTCTGACAACAAATACCCCATCGATGTTCCTTATACAATCTTTCAAAGGAAAAGAGCTCATATTCTTAACCTCAGGCCGGCTTTGAATTTTATATGCCTCACTTGCGGGAAGTATATATATTGGATATCCAAGCAGCTTCTGAAAATATCTTTCATACAGCTTATAATAATTAACAACAGTATAAAAATTAGCCCCGTTTCCGCCCATTTTGAAATAATCATCCCGTACATAATTTAACATTGTTTTTTCTATATCCCCCACAAAGGCCACAGGTGCACCCGGATAATACCCATCGGTCTGTTCCAGTCTGTCTATTACTCTCGTCATAGTGAAAAAAGTCGATTGATAAGCCATATCTTTATGAAGATAAATATTTCCGGCATATATAAAATTATCGATCATAATAATAACCGCCAAAAGCAATGAAATCCTCTTCCATATATCTACCTTTTTAACCTCAATTTCCGGCTTAAGACATTTTTCAATTACAATAAGGGAAAAAACGTAGATCAGATAATCCGGATATCTCATAAGATCATGAAAAAAACCTCCTGAGGCAATATATATACAGTTAAGCCCGATGGGCAATATAAGACATAAAATCAAAACCAAAAAAACATTTATTCCCGGTAATTTATTTATTACAATATATCTTACGATAAATATGACCGCTATTAATAAAAGCCCTATAAAAACCATTCTTTTAATGGCTGCATTTGCCGAATGCGGATTTAATATATTTGCGAAAAATTTCCTGTATAGCTCTATTATCAGTTTGGGCAAATCAGAGATATAATTCATCCGGGAAACAGCCCCCACAGAATTACTGCTTTGAGAAAATGATATTCCTAATTTTTGGGCAGCAACCCGGGCAGATATATAATATATCCCTACCGACACCGCTATACCAAACATTCGAGAAATAAAATCATATATAACCTTCTTTAACGACCATTTAAGAATAAGTTCTCTTATGGTCAAAACAATAAAGATCCCTACCGATATCTGAATATAGGCAGGATATAAACCCTCTGAAACAACAAAAAACACTATTGCAACCATGTAACCGTATTTATAGGTAATCCACAAATATACACCGGCAACCGAGAAAAGTAACGCCAGCATATAAGCATCAAGATCATGAATAAATGACGCGGTAAGTAAAACTACAGTTGCATTTGTACTCATAACGGCAATGATCATAATCATGATCACCCGATTCTTTACATCAAATATCTTAAAAATCAGATATGCGGAAACAGCTATGAAAAGTAACGCAAAAACACCTACAACAGAAGGCGGATAATACCGGCCTCTTACTTTCTCATATACAGGCATCAAAAACCGGCCAAGCGATAACATCCAGCTGTCATCATCCTGATAAACCAGCATACTGTCATGCGAATACAGCATATTGAAATATGCATAGCCATGTGTTAATACTCCAAGAAGAAGAGTTGTCAGTATCGTATATATAAAAGTATTAAAATCAAAAGCTTTATAATCTTTATTATCCATTTTATATAGTGACTTTCTGTTATATCATATCAAATTACAATCGCGGAATGTATCCAATATATTATCACTTATATCAGTTATGGTCAAATATTTGAGAACAAAAAACCCGTTCAGCACATTATTGTGTTAAACGGGACCATCTCACTAATAACTTCGATCCGATATGCAGTCTTTGTTTAAATTACTCTACTGTAAATACATCTCTCTTAATTTCATAACCTCTTCATTTGAAATACACAGCTCATTTTCAATATACTCTTCAAAGCTTCCGAAGGTTTCCCTGACAGTATCGTAGAATGCATCAATATATTCTTTCTCGGCTCCGAAAAGATATTTAAGAGCCTCGGTTGCTTTCGGGGCATCATCGGGTATCCCTGCCTGCTTTTTTATATACTCATTTAAGAATTCAATATCTTTCTTAAGATATGTATTTGTCATAAGATAATCATTAATGATATCTTCCTTTGATACACCAAGTATTTCCTCAATTATAAGAGCCGCAATACCGGCCCTGTCCTTGCCGGCGGTACAATGCCACAGGACAGCTTTATTGTGTGATTTTAAAAGAATCTTTACGAAAGCGGAATAATTCTCTCCGGCAGTTTTATTCAAAGCAAAATCCCTGTACATTCCGCACATGTATTCCTTTGCATCTGTAGGCGAATTCATAAATCTGAGATATAATTCTTTATCTGATTCTTTTTCCCTGGTAATACCCGCCGTCAGATCATCAACTATCGGCAGATGATGATAAGTTATACCCTCAAGCATTATATCCGGCTGCTTATTATACTCACTATAGCTCCTTAGATCTATAATTGTATCAACAAGAGATATTAAATCCCCTTTATCCTTATCAGATAATTCCGATAAATGACCGCAGCGGATAAGCTTACCGGGCCTTATACTTTGTCCCCC
>JAILKH010000109.1 GCA_024693925.1 Lachnospiraceae bacterium
TACTACATAGAAGAGGAATAACAGAACCAGATAACCGACCGTTTTCTCATTGTTTTATGGCCGCATGATAAAATTATGCGAAAATAAGAAAAGCGGGTGGAAAACCAAGAGTTTCACACCCACTTTGTCTACAGTCTGAAAGATGCACCTTCCGGTGCATCTTTTTTGATAGCTTAAATTAGTTTAACCCATTACAATTTCAACATTGTATTCTTTTTTATCTTTATTATAAGGAACAACAGTCCCCGTGACTTCTTTGCCATCTACTGTCATTTTAGCGACACCTTTTGATACTTTATTTGGGTTGCTTACTTTAATCGTATATACGGCATTTCTATATGTTCTGTTGATCGTAAAATCTCCGAAATCATCCGGGATGCAGGGATCAATAGATAAACCGTTGAGTGTAGGATAAACGCCCAATATATACTGTGAAATGTCTACAAAGGTCCAAGCGGCGGTTCCGGTAAGCCAGCTGTTTTTTGCTTCGCCATGGAACCGGGCATCTTTGCCGGCTACCATTTGTGAATAAACATACGGTTCGGTACGATGTATTTCACTTATTTCCTCTATATATGCCGGACAGGTCTTTTGATACACTTCAAAAGCACGATCGCCTCTGCCTATGACGGTTTCCGCGATGGATACCCAGGGATTGTTATGACAGAAAATACCGGCATTTTCTTTGTATCCGGGTGGATATGAGGTTACTTCACCCAGCTCTACATGGTATTTAGTATAAGCCGGTTGAAGAATCATAATACCGTATTCTGTGTCGAGTTTTTCCTTTACCGAATCAAGGGCCTTCTTTGCAAGACCTTCGGAAACACCGATACCGGCAAGTGAACAGAAGCCTTGAGGTTCAATAAATATCCGGCCTTCTTCACATTCTTTGGAACCCACCTTATGGCTGTATGCATCATATGCTCTTATAAACCATTCGCCATCCCATCCGTCTTTAAGAACGGCTTTATAAACTTTGTCGACTTCGTTAAGAGCTCTTTTTGCTTCATCCTCTTTGCCTATAAGCGTACATATATCGGCATATTCTTTGCCGTATTTAACAAACATACCGGCAATGAAAACAGATTCTGCTACAGGGCCTTCCGAAGGCCCGAAGGTCTGAAAGGATTCTCCCGGGTGTTCTGAAAAACAGTTAAGATTAAGACAATCATTCCAATCGGCACGTCCGATAAGAGGCAGATCATGAGGACCTTTATGGTTTACAATATAATCAAAGGATCGCGTAAGGTGTTCGAATAAAGGAACTGCAGTTGCTTCATCATTGTCAAAGGGAGTCATTATATCCAATATAGAAGTATCACCTGTTTCGCGAATGTAAGCAGAGGTTCCGGCAATCAGCCAAAGAGGATCATCATTAAAACCGCTGCCTATATCGGAATTACCCTTTTTGGTAAGGGGTTGATACTGGTGATAGGCTGATCCGTCAGGAAATTGAGTTGAAGCAATGTCGATCAATCTTTCTTTTGCACGGTCGGGAATAAGGTGTACAAAACCAAGAAGATCCTGACAGGAATCTCGGAAGCCCATACCTCGTCCTATGCCGGATTCATAATAGGAAGCAGAACGAGACATATTAAAGGTAACCATACACTGGTATTGATTCCAAATATTTACCATTCGGTCAACTTTTTCATTGTTTGATTTTACGCTGTATTTTGAAAGAAGAGCTGTCCAATAATTTTTAAGTTCGTTAAAAGCCGATTCGACAGCTGCATCGGTATTGTATTTGTTTATAAGGTCATTTGCCGGTTTTTTATTTATGACATATGGTTTTTCCCATTTGTCATTATCAGGGTTTTCACAATATCCCAATATAAATATGAAGGATCTGGTTTCCCCGGGCTTAAGACAGATGTTTATCTGATGTGCACCAACAGGAGCCCAACATCCAAAATCAGAATTTGTACAGGCGCCCTTTTCGATAACTTCCGGATTACCGTTATTTCTGTATGCACCCAGGAAACGGTCTCTGCTGGTGTCATATCCGTCTATTTTATTGTTTACAGAGAATACGGCATAATGGTTTCTGCGTTCCCTGTATTCGGTTTTATGGTAGATAGAAGAACCTTCAACTTCAACTTCGCCGGTTGAAAAATTACGTTGGAAGTTGGTCATATCATCCATTGCATTCCAAAGGCAGAATTCAACATAAGAAAAAAGTTTGATCTCCTTGTTATTATCAGATTCATTGGTTATAGTAACCTGATTTATCTCACAGGTATCATTCATGGGAACAAAAGCAAGATTAGAGGCCTTTATACCATTCTTTGAGGATGTAAATCTGGAATAACCCATTCCATGACGGCATTCATAAGAGTCTAAGTTTGTTTGGGTAGGTTGCCATCCTATATTCCAGGTTATATTACCATCTTTGATATAATAGTATTTACCGTTACTGTCTGCAGGTACATTATTATAACGGTATCTTGTAAGGCGTAACAGTTTTGCATCCTTGTAAAAAGAATAGCCTCCACAGGTGTTGCTTATCAGAGAAAAGAAGTCATTGCAGCCAAGGTAATTGATCCATGGAAGCGGTGTTTTGGGAGTTGTGATGACATATTCACGATTGGAGTCATCAAAATAGCCAAATTTCATAGGTTTAGTTATCCTTTCTTATGTGGTTTGTTAGGGTTTTATTGAAACAATAGAGTATGCTTCAATAAAATGGGTTGACAGTCAGCATTACGTAAACGTTTAAGTACAATAGTAAAAAAAATAACACTTAGTTACCGATTAATTATA